>RDXH01000396.1 GCA_004292745.1 Oscillatoriales cyanobacterium
CTCCCTCAGCAGTCTCCTGAAGATCAATAAAAAACCCCAGAGATTAATCTCTAGGGTTCAAACCAGGGTGCATCTACCATCCCTTTGTTCTAGCCGAAACAGGTGCATCAGGAAGATCGGGTAAATTGAGCACTTTTTGTTTAAAGTTGAGTTTGACAGACCAAAATCAAAGGAAAGACACAATCCCCAATGCAGAGTGAATCCTTGATGCCAGGAGTATATATTGTCGGTGCAGGCCCAGGAGACCCGGATTTATTGACTGTTAAAGCTCAAAAATTACTGGCTGTGGCCGATGCCATCTTGTTTGCTGATTCCCTAGTACCAGAGCAAATTTTGCAGGGAGTGCGCGCCGATGCTGAAATTATCCAAACTGCCGACAAGACTCTGGAAGAAATTGTACCTTTGATGGTGGAGCGAGTGCGCGAGGGCAAAAGCGTCGTCCGCCTCCATTCAGGAGATCCCTGTCTCTACGGGGCTGTGGGCGAACAAATGCAAGCTTTAGCCTCTGCGGGCATTCCTTTTGAGGTCATACCGGGAATTAGCGCTTTTCAACTGGCCGCTGCTAAACTAAAAATTGAGTTGACAGTGCCCGGAATTGTCCAGACAATTATTCTGACCAGAATTAGTGGTCGAACAGAAGTACCCCAACGGGAAGAATTGGCCAGTTTAGCGGCTCATCAAGCCAGTTTGTGTCTGTATTTGAGCGCCCGCCACATCGAAGTGGCTCAAACTAAATTGATGGAACATTACCCATCTGATTTACCTGTAGCGATTTGCTATCGCCTAGGCTGGCCTGATGAAAAAGTTTTGCTGGTTCCCCTTGACAAAATGGCTGTTGTTACTCGCGAAAATAACTTGATTAGAACGACTATGTATGTGATTAGTCCGGCCTTGGGTCAAAATGTGGAAGGGCGATCGCGTCTTTATCATCCAGAGCACGATCGGCTATTTCGTCATTAGTTATTAGTTATTAGTTATTAGTTAGTTGGCAGTTTCCCTGCCCGATCCCCGATGCCCTCCCTCATTCCCCCCTTGGGGGGGCAGGGGGGGTTGGCCGATGCCCTTCCTCATTCCCCCCTTGGGGGGGGCAGGGGGGGGTTGGCCGATGCCCGATGCTCGATGCCCGATGCCCGATGCCCGATGCCCGATGCCCGATGTCCTATTACCTATTATCAATGAAAGTTAATCAAATAAATAGGGATGTAGCAGAAAATTTTGTATCAAAAAAAGTAATATTGGCAGTCTCAGCATTAGTGTCGCTTCGATCGCCCTTGAGACAGTTGGTTTATTGGGTCTCCAAAAGTTAAACTTGGCGGTGTAGAGTTATCGATCGAACAGGTAAGCCCGTGCTAGACGAACAAGCGAAAAAGACCATCCTCCGCAAAATCCCTCATGGACTATACATCTGCGGTGTCAAAGACGGTGAAGAAGTCAACGGCTTCACCGCTAGCTGGGTGATGCAATCTTCCTTTACTCCTCCGTTAGTGGTGAACTGCGTCAAGCAAGACTCCAAATCCCACGCCATGATTAAAGCTAGCGGTGTCTTTGCTTTGAGTTTCCTGGAAGCAGGACAAAAAGAGTTAGCCCAAAAATTCTTTAAGCCCCAGCGCCGGGTAGGCAATAAATTTGAGGATGTAGAATTTTATGCCGGGGCCGAAACTGGTTGTCCGATTATTTCGGATTCTCTGGGTTATCTTGAGTGCAAGGTTGTTGGCGCTGTGGAACACGGCGATCATACGGTGTATGTCGGTGAAGTTGTGGCTGCGGGGGTTCACCGGGAGGGCGAACCCTTGCTGCTAGAAAGCACTGGCTGGAATTACGGCGGCTAGAAAGTTGGCAATTGGCAATTGACAATTGCCAGTTGTTGTCAGTTGTTAGTTGTTAGTTGTTAGTTGTTAGTTGTCAGTTGTTATTTTTCCGTAAAATAGACTTGTTTCTGTTGTTGAGCTGATTCGATCAACTTTTAGTTTGTGAGAATCGGTCATTTGGTTCAAAAGTTATTGAAAATGCTAGTTTTTGGATAGTTTTGGCTTGATTTCCCCTTTGAAACAGTTTTTTGGGGGTAAGAGCCCCTAAGATTCATTTCCGGTCGTTTTGTGAAAATTTTTTAGTTAGCGTTCGCCAAACTGCGTCGATTGAGCTAAATTGGGTCGAAATCGGTGATACCGTTCGGAAGTTATTCGTTGTTTCGTTTAAGCTGGGAATCCCTATTCCCGGCCCAATTTTTAGGGGTTTTTGGGGGATAGCGCCCCAAAAGACTGATTGGTGTCGGCGAGACCCCCAAAAGGCACTTCCTTGTTGCAAACCGCGTCGTTTGATGTATCAATGATGAAAATCGACCGAGCCGTTTTTGCTCTGCACGATCGCAAGAAACGAACGAAAAAAAAAGTGAGAAAAAAAAGAAAAAAAACCAAAAGTGTATATGTTGACCCCTGGTAGGCGGGACCCCAGTAGTGGAGCTGGGCTGACCTTAGGGGTGTTGGGTGTACTCGTGAACGTAATGATTTGTGGAAGTTTTGGTTTTGATCGGTCAAAGGATTTCGGAGGGGCTAGGGGTCCAAAATGGTGTATTGCCATAGGGAACTGGACCCGTCATTACAACATTGCTAGCACTACCGTGCAGCAAGTGATTAAGCTCAACTGGATTATAACCCGTTCTTACCAACAAGCTTCAGGCCTATAGATGCGTTCGTCTAAATTCATCTA
>RDXH01000015.1 GCA_004292745.1 Oscillatoriales cyanobacterium
GCTAACTAAGAAAGACACGGGGACTGAAGTCCCCCGTGTCGCTTTCCTCTCAGGGCTAAAGCCACTGAGTTTCCCGCATCCCGTATGAATTTTTATGAAAACCGCCGCTAAGGATAAGGCTAACACCATACCTAATAGCAAGGTGATGGTGACACCGGAAGCTAAAACGAGATTTCCTCCCGTTTTTTGTACCAGCTTAACGCCAGCTTTGGCAGCTCTTCCTGTCTTGTGTACACGGGATTGAGAAGACATAATAATCTCCAAAGGTTATTTTAAAATAGGAATGTCCGTCAGGCTTTGTATCTACTTCACTGTTTTAGCCTGTAACTTGGGAATGTGGTACAGATTCTCAACAAAAGTATAGAATTTGTTCTAGTTTGGTTAAAATAGAAACTGAGTATAATAATTTTTTGACAAGTTGCTGTTATGTCGATCGCCCAAATTGCCCAAACCACCCGCCAAGCTGCTAGAAAATTGGCAGTTTTGTCTGCTGATGCCAAAAATCAAGCTATTGAAGCTATTGCTAAAGCTTTAGAAGTTGCTGCGCCCTCCATTGTGGCGGCGAATGTGGCCGATCGCCAAGCGGCTGAGGCCGATGGAATTGCCAAACCGCTGTACGATCGCCTGAAGTTGGATGAAGTCAAGTTGAAAAGTGCGATCGCCGGTGTGCGCGACGTTGCGAAACTCCCAGAGGCGATCGGTGTCGTGCAAATTCACCGGGAATTGGATGCAGGATTGATTCTGAAGCGCGTTACCTGTCCTTTGGGGGTTTTAGGGATTATTTTTGAAGCGCGTCCAGAGGCTTTAATTCAGATAGTATCCTTGGCAATCAAATCAGGAAATGGCGTGATTCTCAAAGGTGGCAAAGAGGCAGTCCGTTCCTGCGAAATCTTGACAAAAGTCATTCAACAAGCCTTAGCAGAAACCGTAGTCAATCCCCAGGTTGTGCAGTTACTAACCACGCGGGAAGAAACAATCGAATTGCTAAAAATGGATGAATATATAGATTTGATTATTCCCAGAGGCTCCAACTCTTTTGTCCAGTTCGTGCATGAAAATACCAGAATTCCAGTCTTGGGACACGCCGACGGAATTTGTCATTTGTATGCAGACAAAGCCGCTGATATTCACAAAGCAGTAGAGATTACCGTCGATGCCAAAACTCAGTATCCAGCCGCCTGCAATGCCATTGAAACTTTGTTAGTTCACAGTGCGATAGCCCCCAAATTCCTGCCCATAGTTGCCCAAGCTTTGCAACAGAAAAAAGTCGAACTTCGGGGAGACGAAAAAACTTGTGAAATCTTGGATATTGCCGCAGCAACAGAAACTGATTGGTCTACAGAATACAGTGATTTAATCTTATCAATCAAAATAGTAGATTCTGTGGAAGAGGCAATTAACCACATCAATACCTACGGTTCAAGACATACAGATGTAATTGTCACCGAAGATAGCGCAGCCGCTGAAACCTTCTTGAATCAAGTCGATGCGGCCGGAGTTTATCACAATTGTTCGACTCGATTTGCTGATGGTTTCCGCTACGGTTTCGGTGCAGAAGTTGGGATTAGCACGCAGCAAATGCCGCCTCGCGGGCCTGTTGGTTTAGAAGGGTTGGTGACCTATAAGTATCGAGTTGTTGGAGATGGTCATATTGCCGCGAGTTATGTGGGAAATCAGTCTCAAAAGTTTAGTCATCGGGATTTGTAAATCCGGGTGCATCTCAATTTTGCCAATATATTCGTATGATGCTCTCGCATGACCGCTGTAAATCTATGGTTATCACTAATAAATTGTCTGCGGTCATGCTTCGCCTATGCAAAATCGGGATTTGTAAATCTTGAGTAATATAGCAATCCTAAATGAGTCGTAAAGATTTTTACCCCACCCCAACCCTCCCCTTACTAAGGGGAGGGGGTAAGAAGTTCACAAATGATTTAGGATTGCCAGGAGATTTATTGAAAGTAATTTCCCCTAGTGGTACTTTGCGAGAATTAACGAACTTTGAACGTGGTGTAGAAATTTGGAAATCCCGCGGCTATCGAGTTGAATTAAGTCCCGGTTTTGACAGTCGCTGGGGCTATTTGGCTGGTTCTGACGAAAACAGACTCCAACAACTCACAGATGCCCTCAAGGACCCAGATTGTCGCGGTATTCTATGCGTGCGCGGTGGTTTCGGCAGCACTCGACTTTTGGAAACAGGAAGAGTGGCAAAAAATACCCAATCGCCATTTCCTGATTCCCATTCTCCGAAATGGCTGATTGGCTTTTCAGATATTACGGCTTTGCTCTGGAATCACGATAAATTAGGTATTTGGGGCGTTCACGGGCCACTGCTGACTACTTTGGGTCTGGAACCTGATTGGTCTGTCGATCGTCTTTTTGACTATGTAGAAGGTCGTCCGTTACGATCTTTACAAGGTAAGGGATGGGGTGGTAAACAGACTACGGGGAGGCTGTTTCCCGCGAATCTGACGGTGGCTACTCATTTGCTCGGAACCCCCTATCAACCGGATTTAACCGGGGTGATTCTAGCATTTGAGGATGTTTCAGAGGCTCCTTACAGGATCGATCGAATGTTGACGACTTGGCGGATGGCGGGGGCTTTTACAGGGGTGCAGGGGATTGCTTTGGGACGTTTCAGTCGTTGCGAGATTGACCCGCAGATTCCCAGTTTTAGTGTAGAAGAAGTTTTGCGCGATCGCCTGGGTGACTTAAATATTCCCATTGTCTCGGATTTACCCTTTGGACACGACGGAGTTAACGCTGCTTTACCAATGGGAATTATGGCCAGTCTCGATGCTGAATCGGGAGTGCTCATTTGCGGGTAAAAATTACTGTTTAGATAGGATGAAAAATAATTAAGTACCTTTGTGCTAAATTCTGAGCGATCGCACTTTGCAATGGCTAAATAGTCCTGTTGGGTGAGGTTGACACTGGATGACCGAAAGTATATTTAAAATGTAGCCTTTTACTGACCATCCATTACCGCCTTTATCTGTGCAAAAGTCGGTATCAACACAGCCAAAAAAATTAAAAATTTTCCCAAAGAGGTGAATATGAAAACACACAAATTGTTAAAAAATATTACCGCCGCTGTGCTAGTTGCAGGATTAGCACTGACTGGAATTTCCTCCGGTGCTGGGGCTGAACAAATCACCAATGGCGATCGCCTCGACGGAGTAATTCGTCGCACATCCACCATCTACCGCTTCCGAAATATGTGGGTACCAGGATCACCAACCGAAGAATTACGTGGTCAAGAATACACTTTTACTGCTAACGAAGGCGATGATATCCAAGTTTATTTAAACACTAACAGAAGTGGCGGTTTTACTCCTGTAATGGTGCTGTTTTACGGCAATAACAAACAAGTAGCTTTTACCCAAGAGACTTCTTTTAATTATCAGATTCCCCGTAGTGGCGATTATCGACTTTTAGTGTTAGCAAAAGATGCTACCAGGGGCGGAAATTATACGTTGGAAGTTTCGGGAATTCTGGGTGACAGAAGGGCTAGGGATTGGCGAGATAACAGGAGCAATAACGGGCGATACAATCGCGGAGATAATAACAACAGGTACGACGGAGAACGGATTTTGCGAGATGATTTGGGTTTGCGCGCTGTGGATTGTAACCAGAGACGTTCTCTGGTGAGAGTAAGGTTTGATGATGAAGATACGACTTATTGTGCCATACCAACTCGCGATTATCCCCAGGGAGATTATTACTATAACTCGCGCACTAGGAATTTAGATTCGGCTCGGATTGATGATAGCCGAAATCAGTGTCGGGTAGTCGTGGGCGGACAATGCGTCACGAGATAGTTGAGATAGTCCCCAAGAGGTGGGTTTTACAGATATTTTAGGCGAGCAAACAATTCTATTAAAATCATCCCCATCGTGGCTCGATGATTTTTTTTTTACTATGTCTAACGACATAGAACAAAGTTACACCTGTAGAGCGATGTAGCTATTTACCAAAATATTTATATTAAAAATAAGGTTTTTAAATTCCAACCACAAAAGCCAAACAATCAGTCCTATCACCTAAAACTTACCTGTTGGGTATTCAAATATTATGAACAAAATAACACCATTTTTGATCGGCGGCATTCTTTTATTTGGAGCAGTAGCTTGCAGTGAAGGTGCAAAAACTAGCGCTGATGCTCCTAATTCCGCCACACAAACTACGGCTAGTCCTCCCGCAGCCGAGACAGTCAAAAAAACTCAGGGCGACGCAACTAGCGATATTCGCAAAGCCCAAGCTAATTCTGATATTAGGGCGCGAGAACAGCGCAACAATGTGACAGGTGGCGATGCCATTAGAGCCGACGGCGACCTCAAAAGTGAAGTGCGCTCTAAGTTGGAAGTCAATATTACGAAAGGTCAGCTAACTGTGGATGCCAAAGATGGGGCAGTTACCATCGGAGGAACAGTTCCTAATCAACAAGATTTAGCTAAAATTGAACCCTTGGCTAAACAGATTAAGGGTGTCAAAACAGTGAATGTTACCGCAGTTGTTGCCCCGGCTACAGCCAAATAAGCTTCAGTAGTAATACCAAATCAGACTTGAATATCCCCTAGATTTATGAGTCCCCTTCTCCTGGGACTTTTTTTGTTTATCTCAATCCTGGTTACTCAGCATAAAATGAGCAAATTCTTTACTTTTAAATCTCTAATGGAGAGATGGATTTACTCCGTGGAAAACCAGTCAATATCGGTCGGAAGATACAGAAGCAAGTTATGTCCAACGAGCGATGAATTTGTTAGGTAAAAAATGACTTAATTTATATTAATAGCAGCAAACAGAAATTAACTTCTGTAGTTGTTGACAAGTTAAAACTAGAATATTTTGAAGGAGAAAAAAAATGGCTTTAGGTCAACACAAACGGGCTGTAGGAGTATTTTCTAATTACCGAGATACTGAACTCGCTCTCATGGAACTACAAAGTGCAGGGTTTCCGATGAATAGAGTTTCGGTAGTGGGCGAAAATCTGGAGGGAGGCAAAATCGCTGGTGCGACTGCGGGTAAGAGTACCGATGACCAAGTTGCCGGTGGCGCGAAAGCAGGGGCGACGGCGGGAGTTGTGACTGGGGGTTTGATTGGTTTGCTCGGAAGCATTGGTGCGCTGGCGATTCCGGGAGTTGGCCCTGTGATGGCTGGGGGAGCTTTGGCAACTTTGCTGGCTGACACTGCTGTCGGAGGCGCGATTGGGGCCACTGCGGGAGGTTTAGTTGGCGGTTTGGTAGGTTTGGGAGTTCCAGATGACAAAGCTAAAATTTATAGCGATCGCATTTCCCGTGGAGAATATTTGGTATTCGTAGAAGGTACCGATGAGGAAATTGCTACCGCTGAAGGAATTTTCAGTGTCCGGGGTATTCAAGATTGGGGTATTTACGATATACCGGTAGACACTCACCGTAAAGCTTCGGGCCGCCACAAGCGCGCTGTGGGCGTATTTTCTACCAGACGTGAGACGGAACAAGCGCTCACAGAGCTTAGAGCTGCGGGTTTCGATATGGATCGGGTTTCGGTCATCGCTAAGGATGCCGACTCTAAGGGCGAAATAGCAGGTATTGATGTCAAAGAGGGCGCGGACAATAAGGCTGATGAAGGTGCTACTAAGGGCGCTCTCACCGGTGGCGCTTTGGGCGGTTTGACTGGTTTGTTGGTGGGTCTGGGCTTGTTGGCCATTCCCGGTATTGGCCCGATTATGTTGGCTGGTGCTGAAGCTACGGCGATTGCGACTACACTGGCCGGTACTGCTTTGGGTGCCACAGCAGGTAGTTTGATCGGAGCCCTAGCTGGTTTGGGAATTCCCGAAGATGAAGCTAAAGCATACAGCGATCGGGTATCTCGCGGAGACTATCTGGTACTGCTCAACGGTAGTGAAGCAGAAGTCGCCAAAGCCGAAACGATTCTCAACAAGGGAGGTATTCAGAATTTGGGAATCTACGATTATCCCAGCGTAGATAGTGCTCGCACTGACTACGGTGTTCCCGGCGCTCCTGGAGTTGAGACCACTCCTCATATTTATGACCCAAATCAGGGTGTTACCAGCCACAGTCGCCTGTAAGTGAACTCAGCTTTTGCGAATAGACCTTTAACCGCAAAATCTTCTCCCAAGTCGGCAATTTATCTGAAATTGTCGGCTTGGGATTTTTTATGGAAACTAAAAAAAACTTCTTTTCAAAAGTGTAATTTAGATTTGTATCGTGGACTGGGCTAACCCCTGTTTCCGACAAGTGGCTCCAGAGTCACATTAATTCTTAACATTAATTTTTATACACCACATTGGTCATAATTTTGTGTCTGTAACACTCACTACTGCTTACTTACTAAGGAGGGAGTAGGATGTAGTTAGACGGCATACCTTACAGCAAATATTGCTCAGTTGATCGATCGCGACTATCTTTAAGTTATGGGGCCGCTAATTTCAGCAACTTATAGATGTGAAGTAGTCCAGTCCCACGCGCCGAGTACGGTCTGCGGTGGTCGGCAACTATTAAAACAATATTGTCGTCGCCAGCCAAGATTGAGGGCTCTAGAACAGATTCCCCCAAGACTTAGGTTGGCAATTGGTTGGATGGAGCAGCCTAATTGCCGTTGGCAAGACCTGCTACAGGAATACAGTTTTCCTGGGAATGCCTCAGCGAAGCATTTGAGAAGCCCAGGAACAGCTATGATGTCCGAGAGTGCGTCTAGTGTCAGGTGTTCTGTTAATTAGAACCGCAAGCGCTCATGGATCGAATCAAGATTAACAGCAAGCACATCAGCGCCGGAGCACGGAAATGGCTCGCGGAAGGTTTTTATGCGAAATTGCAGGCGAGGGATAGCCTGTTGCTTCCTTCGTTTGTGACCGGCTCAGAACTCAGAGGGAAAGAGCCTTCCTGTTGGCTTTCACTGGCACTATGCACAGTGGGGGGAGGTGACACTAGCTGAGCTGACCGGGTGCTGCTGTCGCTGGTTCTCGAAGGTATCAAGCAGATGCTACAAGATAGAAGTGTTTAAGCTCTACTCTCTTGACGGTTTCTGGGACTCATACAGTCGATCGCCTGTAGCAGCAATTTTTCGGGTCAGAATGTGGCCTCTGTGCCACCACCGATACCCCAAATACTCGATCGCTCCTAGGCGCGATCGACAACTACTAAGTATTTTGGTAAATGGTTAGTAGTTAATAGTTAGCAGTTAGCAGTTAGTAGAAAATACAACTAATCACTAATAACTAATTAACTCATAACGACCGAAAACTAACTATTAACAAAATTCTCAATTCCCTCGCAGGATGCTGCTGGGAATCTACCAGTTTTTGCGATTTTTGCTGTTGCAGTAAGTATTTGTTGAAAAAAATACTGGCAACCTCGAAACTACGAATTTTTCAGACTGCATAGAACATCGAATCGAGAAAGCAAGGAAACTCACTCAATTTTTTTATGAATTCCACTGAACAGTTAAGTGCTGATGAATTTTTAATTAGACATAGAAACGGAGAAAGAGATTTTCGAGGTGCTAACCTCATTAAAGCTAATCTCAGCGAAGCTAATCTCAGTCGGACCAATTTGAGCAATGCTAATTTGAAAGGTGCTAACTTAATTAAAAGCAAACTGATTGGAGCTAATTTAAACGGAGCCGACTTGAGCGGCGCTAATTTATCTAAGGCGAAACTGATTGAAGCGAATCTCGGCAGTTCTAGTTTAACTGGAACGATGGCGAATGGAGCAGATTTTAGCGGTGCCAATCTCAGCGGAGCCATATTGTCTCAGGCTGACTGGAGCAGAGCTATTCTGACTGGAGCCAGTTTACTGGGAGCTTGTATGCTCAGTGGCTCTAAACTAACTGAGGCTAATTTGAGCGGGGCGACACTGAGTCGAGCCATTATGAGTGGAGTAGATTTGAGCAAAGCAAATCTAATTAGAGCCATTATGAGCGAAATAGATTTGAGCGGGGCTAACCTGGGCGGTGCAACTCTGATTCGAGCTTATATAAATCGCGGCAATCTTGGCGGTATTAATTTGGTGGGAGCTTCTTTGAGCGAAGCAAGTCTGCGAGAAGTTTGTATGTGCGCGGCTAATTTGAGCGGTGCTGACTTGAGCGGTGCTGACTTACAATCTGCTAATTTGAATGGATCTAATTTGAATGGTGCTGATTTGCAAGGCGCTAATTTGAGTAAAGCTAATTTAAATGGTTTGATTCTGCACAATGCTAATTTGAGGGGTGCGAATTTGAACAAAGCTGCTTTGCGGGGAGCTAATTTAAGCGGTGCTAATTTGTCGGGTGCTAGCTTGCTGGAAGCGGATTTGCGCGGGGCGAATTTGAGTGGTGCTAATTTGTCGGGAGCTGGTTTGCTGCTCAGTTCTCTGGCGGGAGCAAATTTAACAGGAACTAATTTATCAGAGGCTAATTTGATTGGGGCGAGTTTGAATGTTGCTAATTTAAATGAAGCGGCTTTGGGCGGCGCAATTTTGCCGAATGGAGCGACTCACAGTCGGGATTAATGGGAGCATCCCGATTTTGTAAGGGCTTTCGCATTCCGACAGACAATTTATTAGTGATAACCAGAGATTTACATCCGGAATGCGAAAGCCCCTACGAATATATTTGCAAAACACAGATGCACCCGGATTAATGGGGTTAACTGTTGACGGTTAACGGTTAACTGAGCGAAGTCGAAGTATGGGGCATAGGGTACTTGTGCAGCCCTTCGACTACGCTGGCTGAACCGCGAAGTCGAAGTATAGGGCATTACTAATTACCTATTATCAATTACCTATTACCAATTACCTATTACCAATTCTCGATCGCTCCTTTGCGACTATCTTAAAAATTTTGGGTTTGCCTACTTGCCAAAGTAGAGACACCGTGCTAAGGTTAAAAGGTTTGAGACTTAACATCAATAGAGGTAAAACCCCGCAGAATGAAACAATTGGGAACCCATCTGGTCGCTGATGCTTGGCAGTCTCCTGGAGACCTGCTCAACGATCCTGAACGTATCCGCCGCGCTATTCTCGATGCGATCGAAGCCGGAGGAGCTACTCTCATCGATTTGTGCGTACACCAGTTTAGTCCTCACGGAGTGACGGCTACTGCTACTTTGGCTGAGTCTCATATAGCAATCCATACTTGGCCTGAACACGGTTATTTTGCTGCGGATTTATTTTTCTGCGGTGCCGGCGACCCTCACAAAGCCATGAAGGTGCTACAGACAGCTTTGGAAGCTAAACAGGTAAAACTCACTGAGTTCACGCGCGGTTTCGAGCCAGGGGTGGGCATCTTAGGTTCTGCTTCTGAAGAACAGTATGCGCCTCGTTTGATAGAGACGAGTGCTGCTAGAGCATAACCAGCCAATTAGCGTAACTTTAACTATTTTATGCTATGTTTTGCTGAAAATCCCACGGTTAGAACCGTGGGATTATTGTTTTGGAAATTTACTTTTTCATTAATAAAGGGCGAACAACTACATAACCAGCGCCGAAAGCAGCAATCACAATCAGAAAAATAGCAAGGGCTAACCACAATCCGCTGAAGTCAGAGGCTTTTTTTGGTTGAGAACGCAAACGGTAAGGAGTTTCGGGTACTTCGGTAAATAATTTTTCGGGAAGTTTATCGGGCTGTTGTTCATCTAGGGAAGGGGCTGTGGGTTCGGCTGCTGCTATGGGAAAGGGGAAATTCACAGTGGGAGGGGCTGGATTTGGGGTAGAGGTGTCGTTGGGTACGGAATAGTCAGCCGGGAATGGTAAAGATGCTAGGCGAGGGGATTCCACGGTAAGATTGAATTTTTTGACCGGAGTCATTTGAGGCATCCCAGTCTGGCTAACACTTTGAGCTGAATTGACCGCTTGCTGTAGATATATGGATGCTTGAACTACTGTTTCTACTTCTCGCCGCAGTTGTTGATTTTGTTGGACTAATTGCTGATTATGAGTTTTGAGAGAGTCAAGCATTGCTTGGGCCGATTGCAACTCGGCAGTGACTTCTCGGTAAAGGGAAATAGGTACTGATGGAGAGTAGTTATTTGAGTTGGCGGAGGAGTTATGGTCAGGTAAGGTAGTATTTTGCATAATTTGTAGATGGCGAGGGTGAGCTTTTTTTAGTTTAGCCTGAGAGTATTTGCAATTAGATCGATCGCCACACAATTCGTCAAGATATTTGTTACAGATAGTGAAGTCTAGTTAAATGTTAGCAGTTTCCACTGGCTCGCTATGAACAACCACCAAACAGAAGAAAGTATGTCACAAAAGTCAAGTACCGAGGCAATGAAATACGGCGAACGCCAGATTTTAGAAGGAGAGTTAATTACCTTCCCGAATCCGCGAGTCGGGCGACGTTACTCCATTAACATTACTTTACCGGAGTATACCTGCAAGTGTCCGTTTTCCGGTTATCCCGATTTTGCGACAATTCACGTCACCTACGTGCCCGACGAACGAGTAGTGGAATTGAAGGCGCTCAAGCTGTACATTAACAGTTATCGCGATCGCTACATTTCTCACGAAGAATCGATCAACCAAATTCTAGACGATTTCGTCGCCGCTTGCGCGCCACATTCAGCCACCATTAAAGGCGATTTTTCGCCACGAGGGAACGTGCACACCGTAATTGAGGTATCCCATCAGAAGTAGCAGGCTAAACCTGTTCATTTCTCGTTCCCAAGTACAGCCTTGGGAACCTTCCATCTTCTGATTTAAAATAAACGAAAAGATGCCAGAAACTTTTGAGCATTTTCAGGTTTTGAGGTAATGGCGACTAAGCCGTAAAGACGTCTGTCCACCAAAAATACCTGACCTACACCTACAGGTGCACTAGGGGAAAGGGACTGAAACTCAAATTCTTTTCCCGGATAACTACCCAGGGAAATATCGCGCACTTGCAGCAATTTGGCATTAGATGCGACCACAAATAAATCAACGGCATTATTTAAAGTGATTTTAATGTTATTATTAGTTAGAGCTAAATCTAAGTCGAAGTATTGCAGTAAATAAGTTTCTTCGTTTTTTAAGATCGATCTGTAGGTATGAACAATAATCTGATTTGAAAAAGTTTCGGCATTAATTTTGGTAGTTCCTGGTATGTCGATCGCAAACAAACCCTCAGCGGAACAAAAGGGCTGCCAATCCGGTTGAGCAAGTACCCCCGCCCTGGGAGCAGATTCAGCCTGGAGGGGACTAGCAAACTTGACAACAGAGACAAATAATGTAGCAGTAACTAGGAATAAATGTAGGAAGTTCATTTTGGGAAGAATTAGATTAGCCCGATGGATTTGCGCTAGCCTAGAACTATATCCGCAAACGGGGGATTTATGTTGAATATTATATTTGCTCAACGGCGAGGCGACTTGACAGGGCGATCGCCAACTAAAACCAGTAAAACCCATATACTCGCAACTGTAAATGCTTTGCTAGCCATATGTCTGCTTGGGGCTGTCACAGGCTGCGCCAACAGCCCCAACAGCAAGGCGATGGAAGAATCCTTCGCCGCCGATCCCAAATTAAAAGAAAATCCCGTGGCTTTGGCTTCCCCCCAGCCAGCGACACCAGTGGACACCAGCA
This sequence comes from Oscillatoriales cyanobacterium, assembly GCA_004292745.1. Taxonomy (GTDB): domain Bacteria; phylum Cyanobacteriota; class Cyanobacteriia; order Cyanobacteriales; family Microcoleaceae; genus Microcoleus; species Microcoleus anatoxicus. The sequence continues at coordinate 11,544 of RDXH01000015.1, forward strand.
CAAACGCCAAACTCCCTCCCGATTTCCCAACAGAGATACCCCTATATCCTAATGCTCAGTTGGTAGAAGTTACAGGGCCAAGCACCCCCTCAGAACAAAATATACGACTGCGCTACGAAAGCACCGATCCGATTAATTCCATTCAAAGTTTTTATCAGAATGAGTTTGGGCGTCGCAACTGGAAAATAGTCACTCCCCCAACCCCCGACGGACAAGGTTCTGTGGTAGCCCAGCAAGATAAATTGCGAGTAACAGTGTCACTTTCTCCTACCCAAAAATTAGGAGGTGCGACAGAATTTGTGATTGCATACGACAAAGCAAATGGGGAAATTGCCAGCAATCCCCAACCTCAGAATTCCGATGCTAACCAATCTCCCTCACCAGCCCCAACTTCCTCTAATTCCGAAGCACCAACAGCCACATCATCTCCAGAGTCAAAAACCAAAAAAGTCAGCCAACAAGATAGCCAAATTCCTCAACAATTGCGGCAGTATGTAGCAGATTTAGCCTCATTGGAAGTGCTGAAAGTGCGATCGAAATCCGGTGCAAATTTACAAACAGAAAACACCTTACCCGAACCCAACAAAATAGCCACCCGTCGGGAATATGCCCGCTGGTTAGTAGCTGCTAACAATCAAATTTATGCCAGCCGTCAAGCCAAACAAATTAGATTAGCAGTAGCATCCAGCGAACCAGCTTTTGCTGACATACCCAAAACCGACCCTGATTTTGCAGCCATTCAAGGTTTAGCAGAAGCTGGTTTAATTCCCAGTAGCATTTCCGGAGAAACTAAAGATATTAAATTTCGTCCCGATGCACCTTTAACTCGCGAAGCAATGATTCTGTGGAAAGTACCTTTAGACACTCGTCAAGTTTTACCCACAGCTAACATTGATGCAGTGAAAGAAAAGTGGGGTTTTCAAGATGCTTCTAAGATTGATTCCCAAGCATCGCGAGCAGTTTTAGCAGATTTTAACAATGGAGATTTAGCCAATATTCGCCGGGTTTTTGGTTTCACAACATTGTTTCAACCAAAAAAATCCGTGACTCGCGCCGAAGCCGCGGCTAGTTTGTGGTATTTTGGCGTTCAAGATCAGGGATTATCCGCAAAAGATGCTGGGGAAGCCAAGTCTCAACCTACTCAATAGCCACTGCTAAAAGCCGATATCTGTTAGATAGCCGATTTCTTTCAGAAGTCGGCTATCTGGCTATAGTATTTTTTTTATATAATTACTACCCCCCCAACCCCCCCTTACTAAGGGGGGGCTTTGAACGGCATCTGTAGCAAATATTAAAGTAGCGCGACATCACTACCCCCCCAACCCCCCCTTAGTAAGGGGGGGCTTTGAACGGCATCTGTAGCAAATATTGATGAAATTGGTATTATTCCGGATCTGGCCCTAGCCACAAGGATAAATAGAAAAGAGTATTCAGTTTCTGGGAGAGCGTTTTTTGATGTATAATCAGACCCCGTTTACCTTGATAAATTTGGCAAAATGTAGTTTAGTCCTGCGCCAGTTAGGTAGAAATTCTGGTAGTATGCAAGAGACAAGTCAAAAAATTGCTGATTATATTTATCAACATTTTTATGACTCCGAAAGCTCCCAAAATTCCTGTGTTTTAGTACGTCTTTTCAAAACCCATCCCTACGGAGAATTAGACGATTCATTGCAAGCATCTGCGCGTAGCTTGATGCAGAATAAAATTCCCCCCTATGAAATGAAATGCTGGACGCTGTTAGCCTCCGCAGGAAAAGAACCCCAGTGTAATTATGCTGACGAAGCCCCGAATATCGTCATTCCCTTAGTGAATGAAGAGTTGGTAGCTCAAATGCTGCCGATTTCAGAACGGATTCTAGAGTTAGGTTTGGATATTCCTACCGTCCTGGGAATTGCTGATGAAAAAATGTTAGAAATGGAGCTAAAATTATTAAATATTTTTTATATATGCTCTGCCCAAAATAGCCCCTTTATTGCTGAACAAAATTCATTAGTTATTCCCTATGAAGTCAAATCAGTGTTAGGAATAGGTGGACTGCTTCCTTCGGGAAGTTTATTTATGGTAGAGTTATTTTTCAACATAAAAATTTCCTTCAAAATAGCAGAAGTGTTAAATATTTTAGCCGTTGCCGTGAAAACCGCCCTGTTGCCTTTTGATGGGGAAGTAGTTTTTAATAACTCCCCAAACACCCCGATAGTTATGGCTACTAACAAGATTGTTCCTAGGGAAATACTGGAAGCAAGTCAACTGATCGGCTTGAGTCGTGTGCTGGATTTTTATCAAGAGGAAATGGTCAGACACGCGAGTCGTTTGCAATCGATTATAGGAAAATTAAAGGACAAAGTTGATGAACGACATAAACAACCTTTTTGAAAAGATGGGGATTTGAAAGTGGGTATTGTCAAAATAATTCTGCCTACACTGACTAAGCAGACTTAGAGTTAAAGGGGCTATTTAAGTACGGGATGCTAGGATTAAACCGTACCATTTATCTATCGGTATTTGTTTTTTTATTTGAAAGCCTAAACTTTCAATAACTTGTCTAGTTTCGGCGTGAGTGTGTCCAGACCACAAGTGATATTCTAAAGAAAGATTTTCCACAAATTGCCAAATTTCTTTATCTTCAAATAAGGGCCATTCTGCACCTTCGCAGTCTATTTTAGCTAAATCTACTTTGCCACCAATGCGATCGATCGCCTTTTTCAAGGATACCATCGGTATATCGCCGTTTTCCGTGACAGTCGATCGCGTTTTTCCCGATACTTCCCGGATATCCAGCACTACTTTACCATCTCTAGCGCCGATGGCTTCCATGAAATAGGCAAAATTGGCAATTTGAGACTGATTTTTGAGATACTTTTCCAAGTTAGGGTTAGCTTCATAGGCGTGAATCACTGCTTGGGGAAATCGGTTGCGGGCGGCAATCGAAAACAATCCCACATTGGCTCCCACATCTATAATTTTTAGCAGGGATGGAGGTAATTGCTCTAAGCCATAGCAGTCGTCTAAAAGCACTTCGATAAATTCTCCATCCATGCCTTTTTCGGAAGGCAATTTAAGTTGTTGAGTCTTTCCTTGTATAATTAAACTATCGGGTAAATTAAACTTGGCTACTCTGGGGAATTTTATCCCTAATTTTTTGGCTCTAATTTTCCGTTTCAGGAGTTGCACAATTTTACTGAATAGCATAATCAAGGGATAGCGACCTGTAGGGGTGGGCGGTAGAGCGACCTTGAAGATGTTGAGGACATTGTTAATGGCTGAAATCATTGATGTTAGTGCTGCTTGGTGCTTGCTTATTGCTGATTGCTGCTTCGATACTAATAAACTCAAATTCAAAACTAGAATCTAGATAAGTGCACCCCGCCTTACTGTATATTAACCTGCGCTAGCCAACCAAAAAATCAACAATGCTAGAGTTCGATCGACTTTTTCAAACCATCGCAGAATTAGTGATGCTATACTCCCCCAGCGGCGTGGAATCAGAAATTAATCAGGGGTTAATGGAAAAATTTGCAGCCCTGGGAGTGAATGCTTGGATCGATCGCGCCGATAATGTCATCGCCCTGATTCCGGGGCGCAATCGGCAAAAGTCGATCGCCATTACCGCCCACAAAGACGAAATTGGGGCGATCGTCAAAACCATCGGTAGCCAGGGGCGGGTGGAAGTTCGCAAATTAGGGGGCGCGTTTCCCTGGGTTTACGGCGAAGGCGTTGTCGATTTGTTGGGCGACAACCAAACAATTAGCGGCATTCTCAGCTTCGGAAGCCGTCACGTCTCCCATGAATCCCCTCAAAAAGCTCAGCAGGAGGATGTTTCCCTCAAGTGGGAAGATGCGTGGATCGAAACTAAGTGTACTACTGAGGAATTAGCGGAGGCGGGAGTTCGACCCGGAACGCGGATGGTGGTGTCCAAGCACCGCAAACAGCCGATCCGCTTGAAGGACTGGATCGGGAGCTACACTCTGGATAACAAGGCTTCTGTGGCGATTTTGTTGGGTTTGGCGGAATGTTTGACAGAGCCTGCGGTGAATGTTTATTTGGTGGCTTCGGCGAAGGAGGAGGTTGGGGCGATCGGGGCTTTGTACTTCTCGCAGCGGCAGCCCTTGGATGCGCTGATTGCTTTGGAAATTTGCCCGCTGGCTCCAGAATACCCGATCGCCGACGGCGAAAATCCAGTGTTGCTGGTTCAGGACGGCTATGGGATTTATGATGAAGGGTTGAATCGGGAATTGCACATGGCGGCCGATCGGGCTGGTGTTCAGGTGCAGTTGGCGGCGATTAGCGGTTTTGGTAGTGATGCTTCCATCGCCATGAAGTTCGGCCATGTGGCCCGTGCCGCTTGTTTGGCCTTCCCTACTCAGAACACCCATGGCTTTGAGATTGCTCATCTGGGGGCGATCGACAATTGTGCTCGGATTCTGAAAGCTTACTGTGACGAGCTTTCCGACGATTGACCCACAAGTTTAAAAAAAACTTTCTCAAAGTGGTTGACAAATCTAGAAAGATTAGTTAAGGTAATAAAGGTGCGGAACACAAGCAAACGACGCGCCCCCATCGTCTAGAGGCCTAGGACACATCCCTTTCACGGATGCGACGGGGATTCGAATTCCCCTGGGGGTATTAAAAATCTAACTCCGATATCAAAACGATATCAAGCAACCGAAGGGTGGGCAATAAGCCCGCCCTTCTTGCTATGAGCAAGACAGGAAAATTCTCAGAATTGTTGTTGACAGCGATCGAGATAAATTGCAGCCACCCCATCAGCCGGATTTCCTAGCACACAATCCTCAAACAGTTGTGCCGCCTCAGTAAACCTTTCCTGATTGTACAAGATCCAGGCTCTTTCAAAAGCGGTTTTGGCGATCGCCTTAGCACCCCGCACCTCCGGTAAATCGGCATTAAACACCTCATACACAGTCACCAACTCCGACTTACCTTTCACCTGAACTCGATCGATTAGCCGAATATCATAATCACTAGGAATTGTCAACGCTGAAAAAGTATGATGACTAATTAACAGCGAAACTCCATAATTTTTGGTCAATCCTTCCAGACGAGATGCCAAATTCACAGCATCACTAATCACAGTTCCATCCATCCGATTTTCCCCGCCCACAGTACCCAACATCAAAGAACCAGTATTAATCCCAATCCCAATTTTAAGCGGCGCATAACCTCCTTCTTTCCTGCTTAAATTGTATTCTGCCAGACTTTGTAGCATCGCAATTCCTGCTTTCACCGCATCATCAGCACTACCACTAAACAAAGCCATAATCCCATCACCAATATATTTATCAATAAACCCATTACTGGCAGTAATACAAGGCTCCATCCGAATCAAATAATCATTGATAAACTTAAAATTATCTTGAGGTGTCATGCTCTCCGACAGCGCTGTGAAATCCCGAATATCCGCAAACAGCACCGACATTTTTTGCTGTACGTTGTCCCCCAATTTCACATCAACAATACTTTCGTATCCCAGTAAATGTAAAAATTGATGCGGCACAAACCTACCGTAAGCATCGGTTAGTTCAAATTCGGCATCCAGGGCTTTTTTTAAGTTGCGATTCAGTTGCGATAGTTCAGAAGTAAACTTTTCGCGCTCTGCTTCAATTTTTCGCCGTTCCGAAATGTCCTGAAACGCGATAATTGTATAGGAGATATTACCTTGGTTGTCAAAAATCGGAGTTCCCCAAGCTTCGATGGGAATCACCTTGTCCGCGCGGTGAATTTCTATATTGTCAGCGTTAGCATATTCTCCCCTCAATAGTTTCGGAATCGTAAAAATTTCTAAGTTATAATTTTGCTTAGTTCCTGCAATATAAATTTGATAATTTTGGACTAATTCCTCAATTGTATCTCCGGCTAAAACTCCTTGACCAAGTAACTGTTGGGCTACCTGATTGGCGTAGTAGGGTTGACCGTTGGCATCGGTGACAAACACGCCGACAGGCATTGCTTCTAGCAATTGGGACAGTCGGCTTTCGCTTTCACGTAACTGCGATTCCACTTGCAACAAAGCGGCATTTTTTACTTCCAAGCTATCCGTATAACTTTGGATTCTTTCAATCATTTTATTGAAAGTATCGGCCAGATTTCCCAGTTCATCTCTCGATTCTATGGGAACTCTAATATTTAAGTTTCCTGCTTTGAATTGGGCAATTCTTTGAGTTAAAATAATAATTGGTTTAGCTAAAATTCGTGCTAAAATAATCCCCACGAGGGTGACAAGGCTAGCAATAATTAGAGATAATATGAGTGCGGTGCGGGTTTGGGCTTCTATGGGGGCGAGAAATACTGACTGTGGCTGTACAAATAGCACGTACCAGGGGAGATTGTGTAAAGGTGCGATCGCCACTGCACTCAGTTGATTGTCTGTGGATGTTAGTCGCAACCTTAAAAAAGGTCGATCGAGAGCATTGTCTAAACCATGTTTTAATTCGGGCAAATTAGTGGACAATTCGTCCATAGGTAACTCCGGCAACCTGCTCTCGGCTTGCAATTTTTTCACCAAATCCGGTGGGAGAGGAACTACGGATTTGAAAATTAATTCCGGTTCCGTACCGTGGGCTAACCGAATATAATTTTCGTCTAGTAAAATAGCAAAGGATTTTTGACCGGCTAAACCAGTTTGTCGGGCGATGGACTGATCCAACACAGTCGCATTATATGATACTCGCAACAAGCCCACCGCAACTCCTTGGCTGTTGCGAACTAAATTGCTAAAATAAATGTTAACTAAACCTGGAGTTTTTTCGGAAATTCGTAAATTTGAAACATAGGGTAAACCGGTGTTCAAGGGTTGTTGAAAATAATCGCGGTTCGATTCATCTTTTCCGATATCCTCAGTATAAGTGTCTAATACATTTTGACCTTTGATGTCTAGCAGTGCATAGGAAAATATATTCACAGTATCTCGACGGCTGAGAGTATGTAAAGTCTCTTCAACTACTTTTTTTTCCTCACTTTCAGCCCTAGACTTTGGGGGTAAACTCAGGTATTTTGAGAGTCCTGGTAACAGGGCTGCGACGCGGACATCGTTGAGATTGACGGTGATGAAAGTGTCGATGCTGACAGCGGTTTGGGAGACGATCGCAAATAGAGATTGTTCCGCATTCTTGGTTAATATTTGTTCAGTGGCGTGTTTGTCGATCGCCGCTAGCAACATTAGCGGAATTAGCGCCACTATTAAAAAGGAGACGATCAACTTTTTGCGTAAAGTATAAAGTTTTGGCAGTCGCAAAATTTGTAAGATTAGTATAGAAAAGATGGACCCAGCAAAAGTGTTGACAACTTAAAGCTTTGGTGGATATGTATCATCACAAAACCCAACTATTCAGAAATGCTAGGCAATGTAATATGAGCGGTTGTCTCTTCATGGTATACACTAGAAAGATAAAATTCTCCAGCGGATATATCTATGATTTTTTTGACTATTTTTAATCCTAGTCCTAAACCTTGTTGCTCATAGGTACGGCGTTCAAATTGCATAAACGCTCCGATTTTTGAAATCTGTTCCTCTGTCATTCCCCTTCCCCGATCGGATATGGATAGATGAAATGCTCCCTTAATTAATTGACTACTTACCTTCACCGGTGTTAAAGGTGTAGAAAATTTAAAAGCATTTTCTAACAATTCGTCCACCATCCACTTCAAATTGTCCTCAGACACAGGAACAGCTATATCTTCTAGCTCGCAAATCAAGTCATTTTGGCGATCGACTTTTTTGGCCTGTTCCATCGCACAATTTTCTATGACTGATTTAGTAGCAGTGACTTGATTATTAGTTGGAGTTTTATCCATAGGTATTTGGCTGGTCATCAGTTCTAGCTTGATATAGATCAAAAACTTTTTGGTCAGCCTATCTAATCTCAGAGCAGACTGTTGAGCTAATAGTAAAAGTTCATGAATTTCTTCCTCACTCATGTCTTCACGATCGTCGAGCAACAATCCAATAACTCCGAAAATACCGTTTAAGGGTGTGTTCAATTCGTGAGGTAAACTGGAAGCTAAGTTACCGCTTAATTCATTCAGATTTTTTTGTAATAGGTCGATCGTACTTTCTTGGACTTTGGAAAGACTGCGGATTTTGTCATATTGTTGCTTGAGTCGCAACATGGAATGAACCCTAGCACGGAGTTCCAGACCACTGACGGGCTTGCTGATAAAATCATCGGCACCAGCCTTGATACATCGAGCCAGGTCTTCTTTGGCGCTCAAAGCTGTCACCATGATGATGGGAACACCTTCCCATTGGGGCTGGGCTTTAATTCGCTGACAGACTTCCATACCATCCAAGTCTGGCATCATCACATCCATCAAGATCACATCCGGCTGGAATACATCCAGGGAGTTGAGGGCGACATTACCATTGGAAGCATAGTGCAAATCATATCCCAGATCGCTCAACAGCGCTTCAATCACATCAAAATTATCGGGCTCGTCATCAACTACTAAAATAGAGGGCTGATTCATTGGTGCTGCTCCTTTTCTGGTGAATATTACTGAATTGCCACTGCTAATTAGGTTAACCCAATTAGGGCTTGCTGAATAAGCATCAATTTTTCCGTTGAGTCCTCTAAATCTTAAATCTAGGATTAACCAGCTAATTTAAAAATATTTTCATCTTGATTATTCAAAAATTGTATCTCAATTTCTTGAGCTGATAATGGCTTAGAAAATAAATATCCTTGACCGAATTCACAGCCAAGTTCCTGCAACCATTTAAGTTGTTGTCCTGTTTCTATACCTTCAGCCACAACGGCTAATCCCAGTTGATTGCTCAAAGCAATAATGGTACTCACAACCTGATAATTACGGTTGCCTTCCTGCATCTGATTTACAAAAGAGCGGTCGATTTTTAAATGATCCGCAGGTAAGCGATGGAGATAATTGAGCGATGAATATCCAGTGCCAAAGTCATCTATACTGACCTGAATTTGGCGCTCTTTTAATTGAGTCAATAAATCTATGGTTTTTGTGATATTTTCAATCAACATACTCTCCGTAATTTCCAGAGTAATATAACTGCCATCTAAACCTGTTGTAGCAATGGTGCGATCGATCTCCTGAATCAACAGAGGTTTACGCAGGTCTTGAGCAGAAAGATTAATACTGACCTTCAAGGGAAACCGACTAGGAAACTGATTTTGCCAGCGAGCTAATTGTTGGCAAGCAGTGCGCAATACCCAACTATCTAGCGGTACAATCAACCCTGTTTCTTCGGCAATAGGAACAAAGTCAATGGGAGAAATGAAACCACGAGTGGGATGTTGCCAACGTACCAAAGCCTCAAATCCCACCAGCCGATCGCCTCTGATGTCAACAATTGGCTGATAGTACACAACAAATTCTTCTCGTTCGATCGCCCTACGGATATCGTTTTCCAGAGTTAGCCTGTTGACGGCTTGGGTGTGCATTGTGGTATCAAAAATTTTGTAAGAATTTCTGCCTTGAGCCTTAGCCCGATACATGGCAATATCCGCATCTCGTATCAAATCCGAGGCTTGATAGTAATTTTTATGCCCGAAAACAATGCCGATACTAGCACTGATAAACATTTCGTAGCCATTAATCGTTAGGGGGTTTTGAAATTCTTTCTGAATCCGCTCAGTAATTTGAATAACTTCTTCAATACCAGGCACATCTTCCAGCAAAATTACAAATTCATCACCACCAAGTCGAGCGATTAAATCCGCCTCCCGCAGATAATTTTTGAGTTTTTGAGCAATATTCGTGAGCAATAGGTCTCCAGCTAAGTGTCCTAAGCTGTCATTGATTACTTTAAAGCGATCGAGGTCGAGAAACAAGACAGCATAAAAATACTCTTTCAATCGCATAGCTCGATTAATAGCTAATTCGAGCCGCTCCACCAACAGAGTCCGATTTGGCAAATCTGTCAAGGGATCGTGCAAGGCATTGTGTATAATCAGTTCTGCCTTTGCCTTAAGTTCCGTGGTTCGTTCTGCAACCTGTTGTTCCAATTCCGTATTGCGATGCTTGAGGAAATAGAGTTTTTCAGCTTCTAAGATTGCTTGGCGCCTCAAAGAAGCTTGCAAGTCATCGTAGTGTTGTTTAATTCGCAGCATGGAGTTGACTCTGGCGCGCAGTTCCACACCACTGACGGGTTTGCTAATAAAATCATCAGCACCAGCCTTGAGACATCGGGCCAAGTCTTCTTTGGCACTTAAGGCTGTGACTATGATGATCGGAACCGACTCCCATTGTGGCAAAGCTTTAATCCGCTGACAGACTTCAATACCATCCAAATCTGGCATCATCACATCCATCAAGATCACATCGGGTCGGAATACGTCTAGGGAGTCGATCGCAAATTGACCGCTAGAAGCATAGTACAAATCATATTCCCGATCGCTCAACAGCGCTTGAATCACATCAAAATTATCGGGTTCATCGTCAACTACTAAAACAGATGGTTGATTCATTTCTGACTATCCTGTGCTTCTAACAATAGTTGAATTGTGCTGGCCAATTGCTTGAGTTTAACCGGCTTAGTGAGATAATCACTAGCCCCAGCTTCTAGACATCGTTCGCGATCGCCCGTCATGGCCAATGCTGTCAAGGCGATAATCGGAATATGCGCAAATTGGCGATCGCTGCGGATCTGCCTCATTGCCTCAAGACCGTCCATTTCCGGCATTTGGACATCCATTAAAATTAAATCAGGAACTCGTGCCTTAGTGACCGCGATCGCCTCTAAACCCTGGATTACTGGCATTTGGATATCCATCATAATTAAGTCAGGAATCGATGATTTAGTGAGGGCGATCGCCTCGACACCATTTTTCGCCACCACAATCCGATATCCTTTCGCCATCAGATAGCCAGAAATGGTGCTGATTGTCCAGACTCTATTTTAGCAATATCCAGGATATCATTGATTAATGATAAAAGATGAGTTCCACTATGTTCAAATGTATGTTCCCTCAATAATTCACTTCTAACTAACATAATATAATTGCCTAACCAATTCACAGTAACAAATACAGCTTATTCAAATATTAATAATACTGATTGTTGAATTTAAGCGTGTTAGAGCGGGCACTGAATTTATTTTTTCATTCAGAATTTTAGATGTGCTAAAATTAGAGAATGAAACAGCCCTATCCCCCCTAGGGGAGAAGGAAGAAAAACCCCCCTACCCCAAAGGGAGAAGGAAGAATAGGTTAGTTATTATTTAGGATAGGAAGGATTATGTTAGTCACAAAGCAACCTGTTTTCAAACAATTCTGGTATCCAGTAATTCGCACCGCCGAATTGTCCGGCGAACCAAAAGCTTTTGAACTATTAGGCGAGCCCATAGTTCTGTGGTTAGATTCCCAAGGTAAACCCGCAGCAGTTGAAGACAGATGCTGTCACCGCACAGCTAAACTTTCCCTCGGAAAAGTTGTCGATGGTAACATTTCCTGTGCCTACCACGGCTGGACATTTAACTCATCAGGAACCTGTGTTTGCGTTCCGCAGCAAAAGGACACAATCTCCCCCAACTACAAAGTAAAAGCATACCAAACGTGCGATCGCTACGGATACGCTTGGGTTTGTCTGGGAGAACCCCTGACAGATATTCCCGATATTCCCGAAGCTTCCGACTCCAACTACCGCCAAATTAACGAATTTTACGAACCCTGGAATTGCGCGGGATTGCGAGTAATGGAAAATGAATTAGACATGGCTCATCCTACTTTTGTGCATACCACAACCTTCGGCAGCGAATCACATCTTACACCGGATGTAATGGAATTTCAAGAAACAGAATGGGAACTACACTACCACAGCGTTTTAGGTGTCGTCAATCCCGCCCAGCAACAGCAAAACTTAAAAATGGAGGAAAAAGAAACCGTGCGGACAATCGATGGAATTTGGTTTATGCCATTTACCGTCAAACTCAAGATTGTTTACCCAAATGGACTCGTTCACATCATTGTCAATACCATGACTCCCATTAACGATTCCACTTCTCAAATGGTGCAATTTTGCCTCCGCAACGACACCGAAACAGAAGCCAAAACCAGCGACATTATTGCCTTCGATCGCGCCGTTACATTAGAAGACAAACGCATCTTAGAAACAACCGATTGGGACGTACCCCTCGACATCACCCAAGAACAACATATGCTGACAGATAAGCCGGGAATTATCATGCGCCGCAAAATTGCAGCACTCCTAAAAGCCCACGGCGAAACAGAACAAACTAAAGTCAGTTGACAGTTGACAGTTAACAGTTAACAGTAGCAATCTGATCCATCGTCCATAATACATAGGCCGGGGCGGGTTTTTGAGATTGTCGGTTTTTGGCGACTATTGTTGGTGAACCCGCCCCTACAGGAATCATGTCAATCAACCGCACATAATACAACTTCACCAGTAGAAGATTATTTACTTCTTCCTTCTTCTTCCCTCTTCTTCCTTCGTGTTCTTCGCGCCTTCGCGGTTCAATCAAACTAAATATTAAAACAAAGCTAATTAAAATTAATCACCCCAATACAAAATGCCATACTCTTTAGTTGAACTCAACCAACTCAGCCAGGAAGAATTCACCCTAGCCCTGGGCGCGATTTTTGAACACACACCCGACATCGCCCGTCGCACTTGGGACGATCGCCCTTTTGCATCCACAGCCGACTTATACGCCAAAATGGTAACAGTAGTCAGCGCCATGACTGTCGCCGAAAAACTAACTTTAATTCAAGCCCACCCAGATTTAGGAAGCAAAGCAAAAATGGCCCAAGCCTCCGTTAGCGAACAAGCCGGTGCGGGTTTGGATAGGCTATCTGTCGAAGAGTACGATCGCTTTCAATTCCTAAATCGATCGTACCGCGAAAAGTTTGGTTTTCCCTTCATTGTGGCGGTGAAAAATCATACTAAAACCAGCATTCTAGAAGCCTTTAAACAGCGCCTCGACAATTCCCCAGAAACTGAAATGCAGCAGGCGGTAGCTGAAATTTGCCAAATAGCCCGCTTTCGGCTGGAGTCAGCAATCCGAAATTAATCACTCCGACTCAAAAAACCGGGTTTTTACGAAAATACTGCCTTACAGCCCGCAGATTCGGTAAAAAACCCGGTTTCTGGGCTCCCATGACAATTTAAATGCAGGAAATATCACCCGATCGGGCGATACTTTCCACCAAAATAGTTGTAAAATAGTATCATAAGGCACAGAAAAAGATTCGGACATACTAAATAAAGCTGGTATGGTGACAGGTTTCCATGTGCTTCCCAGACAAACCATCTTGGAGGCAAAGTTATGACATTCTTCAATCGCAAATTCACAAAACAATCCCCCGCGCCAGTACCTGTAGCAGACATCAAACAGCCTGAGCACGAAGAACCGATTGGCCATATGCACGGCAATTTTCGGCACTGGGTTTGGCTGAATCCATCCCATCAGCGCGCCCAGTAAATTAGGTATTTCTCCGCCGCCGCAAACAAGCCGTAAAGTGCGGTTCCCATCACTGCCAACACCATCAATCCTGCAAAACCTAAAGGCACGTCAAAGTTAGAACTCGCGGTGACAATTAAGTAGCCCAAGCCTTTGTTGGATGCTACTGTTTCCGAAATTACAGCGCCGACAAAGGCAAGGGAAATTGCTACTTTTAGGGATGCAAAGACGTAGGGTAAGGTGTGGGGGAACCCCACTTTTTGGAAAATTTCAATCTGGGATGCACCAAGCGATCGCATCACATCTTTCATCTCCGGTTCCACTGTATCTAATCCTAAAGCTACGTTAACGGCGATCGGGAAAAATGCCAGCAAAAAAGCAGTCAAAATTGCCGGTACCGTACCGATGCCAAACCACAGCGCAAACAGCGGAACTAACGCGACTTTCGGTACCGTATTGAACCCCACTAATAGGGGGTACAGAACTACATACGCAATCCGCGAATAGCCGATTAAAAAACCCAGCACTATGCCAGCGACAATGGCGATGAGAAAACCCGCTAAAGTTGTAAACAAAGTTTGGCCGCTGTTTTCGATCAGTGCCTGACTTTGGTTGAAAGTAGCGGCCAGAATCGCCGAAGGTGCGGGCAAGTTATAGGGAGGAATTTTCAACAAAAATACCAGAATTTCCCACACCAGGAACAGCAAGATAGTCGCAGCAATTGGCATCACAACACTTGCTGTTTTTGAGCGTGCAAATTTCTCTAAATTATCCATTGCTTTCTCGTGTTTTTTAATTGCGGTGAATGTGGCGGCGCAGTTCTGCTACAATGTGATTGAAATCATCCGACATCATCATATCTAGATTTGTAGGACGCGGGAGATTGACTTTTACTTTGTAGACGATGGAACTCGGACGCGGGCCCATCACATAAACTGTATCTGACAAGAAAACTGCCTCCCGCAAATCATGAGTGATCAGGATGCAAAGGCACTTCACCCGCATCCACAACTCTTGCAACATCACCCACATTTCCTCGCGAGTGAAAGCATCTAACGCCCCAAAAGGTTCGTCTAACAGCAGGATTTCCGGTTGGTGAATTAATCCCCGACACAGGGAAGCCCTCTGCCGCATTCCGCCTGACAATTGCCAGGGAAACTGTTTTTGAAAGTCTTGCAATCCGACGGTAGCTAACAATTCTTGGGCTTGGCGCACAAACATTTCGCGCCGCTTTGGATCTTTTGATTCTCGCTTGTAAGGCTGCACTACTTCCAGTGGCAAAAGTACGTTGTCGAGGGTATTTCGCCAAGGTAACAGCACTGGATTCTGAAAGGCAATTCCGACATTTTTTAGCGGTTTGGTAATTTTATTTTCCCGCATCCTAACTTCGCCAATCGGCGCTGGAGACAGCCCAGAAACCATCCTCAAGATTGATGTTTTACCGCAGCCACTGGGCCCTACAAAGGACACAAATTCTCCTTGGGCGATCGACAGCGAAATCTCGTCGATAATTCGTCTGGGTTGGCCGTCAACTCGATACTCTAAACCCACGCGATCGAATTCCAAAAGAGTCGGTTCTTGCGTTTCGAGCGCATCTGTTACCATTTTAGGCTGTACCACAGTTACTTTACCTCCTTTTTTTCGGATAAACTCAACAGTGTTTTCTTAAACGTATGCTGTATACACTTATTTCTTCAAAACTTATCACTTATAGTTATTGTAGATAACTTTTCCATTGTCTGTATCGCAAAATACAAACTTTTGGATAATCTAGCCAGCGATCGCAGTATCAGCAAATACTGCCCCAAATCTCCCTTTGTCTATTTGATTATTTTTTGACAAAAACAGAAAAACTGTGTTTGTGTATACAGTATGCTGAGAAACAAAAGAATACAGTATACAAGAATCCGATTAGCAGCTTTACTTTGACGCGAAATCCGCAAACATAAGCGATCGCGTTTGGTGAGCTACAGAGGTTTTCCCCTCAGTTTGTGGTCCAAATAGCAAGCTTTTTTTCATGAAAAATACGTGGTTAGGACGATCGCTATCCCTAGTGCCGATCGCAGCGCTACTAATTCTAAGTAGCTGCCAATCTCAGCAGCCGAATGCCGCAACTACCCCTGCATCGGGGGGAGCAACTGCCACCACAGCCGCCGATACGTCACAGAAACGCAGCATTAAAGTCAATCCATCTTGGCTGTTACAAGGCGACAACGCACCGCTGACAATGGCGATCGACAAAGGCTATTTTCCAGCCGAAGGATTGGATGTTAAAATCGAGCGGGGGTACGGTTCCTCTGATACAATTACCAAAGTTGCAGCAGGTCAATTCGAGATCGGATTTGGCGATATTTACTCCATGATGGAGTTCAACGCCAAGAATCCCAACGATCCAGTAGTAGCAGTTGCAGTACCTTACAATCGATCGGCATTTTCCATAGTCACCCTCAAATCGAGCAACATAGCCGATCCCAAAGCATTAGCCAGCAAAAAGCTAGGAGCTCCCGCAGGAGATGCACCGCGCAAATTGTGGCCGGTATTTGCCCAAAAAGTGGGGGTACCCGCCGATGGCGTAGAGTGGATTACCATGGAACCAAAGCTGCGCGAAACATTATTAATAAAAGGCGACGTGGATGCAGTCAGCGGTTTTGCAACCACCATCATCCCCGCGTTAGAAAAAGCAGGCAAAAAGCCAGAAGATATGAATGTCTTTTACTATACCGATAACGGTTTAGATTTGTACGGAAATGCGATCGTTGTCAAAAAAGCATTTTTAGAGAAGAATCCCGAAGTAGTAAAAGGCTTTTTGAGAGCGTATTTTAAAGGGCTTCAAGATACCTTAAAAGATCCGACAGCCGGATTGGAATCGGTGGTGAAAGCGGGAGATAGCTTGATGGACAAAAATGCGGAAAAGCGCCGCCTGCAAATAGCTTTAGAAAGGCTATACATCACTCCAGAAGTTGAAAAAGTTGGCTTGGGCGGAGTCGATCCAGTTCGTCTGGAAGCGACAGCAAAACAAGTAGCAGAAGTCTTGAAAATTACAGCGCCGCCAGTTGATAAGATAGTTGATGAGAGCTATTTACCTCCGAAAGAGCAGCGGGCTTTACCTGCTGCGGGCGATCGCAAACCGCTGACTTAAAAGGCGATCGAATATATTGCAGTTGTCCGAGATTATTCGGCGGTTGAAACCGCTCCTTGTCAAACGAAGTCCGGCGGTTGAAACCGCTCCTTGTCAAACGAAGTCCGCCTTCGCGGACTAAAGAATCTGCGTTACCAGGCTCTGCCTGGTAACGCAGATTTGGAGGCTCTGCCTCCCATCTCGCTATTCGATATTTACGGTGTGAGGATCATGTCTAAATCTTTGTTTTTCCAAATCCTGCTGACAGCAACGCCAGCCTTTTTTTGTATTAATTTGCTGATTTCTCCTGCAAGCTTTGCTGCGGAAAATTCCGTTTTGGAAACCGAGGAAGCAACAGTCGAGATAGCAGAATTACCAGCAGCAGAATTGGCGACATCACCAATTGACACACAGACAAATCCTGCGGTAACAAATGAAAAACCAGCCGCCATTGCATCAGAAAATCAACTAGAACTAAACCCGAAAGAAGTCGCAGCAGTTTCTGAATCAAGCGAAGTAAAATCTACAGAAACAGCAGCCGAAGCATCCAACGAATCCAGCGTATTGGCAGAGTCAATCCAAACACCGGAAAATCCAGTAAATATCGCCGATATCCAACAGGTAGATACCCTGGAAACAAACGATGCTTCCAAAATCGAGCAAGTCACCTCAGTTTCCCAACTCAGCGATGTCAAACCCACAGATTGGGCATTTCAAGCACTGCAATCCTTAGTTGAACGCTACGGCTGCATCGCAGGATATCCCGACGGTACTTATCGCGGCAATCGAGCCATGACACGCTACGAATTCGCCGCCGGCTTAAATGCGTGTCTAGATAAAGTTACGGAATTAATCAGAGCCGGAGGTTCTAATTTAGTCAAAAAAGAAGATGTAGAAAAAGTCCAAAAGCTGCAAGAACAATTTGCAGCCGAACTAGCAACCCTGCGCGGTAGAATCGATGTATTAGAAGCTCGCACAGCGGAGCTAGAATCCAATCAATTCTCGACCACAACTAAACTCAATGGTACGGTTTGGTTCAACCTGACATCAGCATTTCCCACAGGCGATATCACCGCCGAACGCAGCCGCACTACCCCAAATAGCGCCTTTGCTCCTCCAACTCGCGATGCCAACAATCGACCAACTCGCGTCGAGCGGGGTACGCCTGAAACTACTTTTAGCTACTACAGTTTTTTGACGCTAAATACTTCGTTTACTGGCAAAGATTCCCTGGTAACTCAGTTGGTTTTTGGCAACGGTAATTCGCCTGCAAACGAACTGGTTTCGGCTGGTTTTTACAACTCGTGGGGAACGCCGTTTTTAGACCAAACTGGCGTACCGACGGCGAATACTGTGGGAATTCGCGAGATGTCTTACACGTTTCCAGTGGGAGATAAAGTGCAAGTTGCGATCGGACCGCGGTTAAACTATTATCGCTATTTTGACGGCAATCGCTTTACATTTTTCATGAAAGGAGCGACGAGTTTTAACTCCAACGGCAGTACACTGTTAAATGCAGTCGATCGCGGAGCTGGCGCTGCTATAACTTGGCAAATTGCCAAACCGCTGAAATTCACCGCTGCTTATATGGCGGAAAATACCGAATTTTTGAATCCTGCGGTATTTAATACCGCTAGCAATCCCAGCGATGGTTTGTTCAACAGTTCCAACACGATGACAGCGCAGTTGGAATACGCCCCCAGCAACTCTTTCAATCTGAGACTGATTTACGCGCGATCGAGCCTCAAACCTTATAATGGATTCATCGGCGGAGCAGTGGGCGAACCGCTCCCTTACGGCTATGCAGATGACGGTTTCGGGGGGAAAGTTAGAGACTCCGGCGCTGATACTTTTGTAGTTAATTTTGATTGGTTGCTGAGCCGTAATTTTGGTTTATTCGGGCGGTATTCCTACGGCCAACTTGAAGTAAATCCAGTAAATCGCGATCGCTCTGGCGGAGATATTAAGGTACAGTCTTTGCAAGTTGGCATGGGATTTCCCGATATTGGCAAAAAAGGGGCGCTGGGTGTACTTTCCTTTGTGATTCCCCAGGATTACATATCGGGCCGCAGATTTTTGCTCTCCGGCGGCGGTAATGGAGGTACTCAGTACGAGATAGAGGGCTCGTACTACTACCCGATTACGAATAATATTGCGATCGTCCCGGCATTTTATGCTATCTTTAATGCCAACAATTTTGATGGCAACCCCACCGTATTTGTCGGAAATCTGCGCACTCAGTTTAGCTTTTAAGGGAGTGCTTTCCCGACAGTCCGACAGGGGTTAAAAACCCCTGTCTCATAGCGAAATTCCTCTCAAAGAGGACTAAAATGAATCGCAGTTTCCATCAACCTCTTTAGTCGGTTTCAACCGACTTTCGCTTTGAGGCAGGGGTTTAAACCCCTGCTGTCTCATAGCGAAATTCCTCTCAAAGATGACTGCAATTACTCTCATGTTCCATCAACCTCTTTAGTCGGTTTCAACCGACTTTCGCTTTGAGGCAGGGGTTTAAACCCCTGCCGGAATGCTGCCGTACTTCGTCCAAGCGCATGGTGGTTGGCACCTGGGCGCCAAGCTCAAGTCCCTACAGACCTGTCACCGGCAATCTATGCCTACCTGCTACAGAAGCTTCAATGTGCTGTATGATTGATAATGAGTCAGCCAAAACATCCTGTTACATAACATAAAAATATGAGTTTTGATGCTGAATTAACAATTTTTAACAATAGAGAATTCACTCTAGTTTGAACTTAAGGATAAGTAATTTTGGGCCTGTCATTTCGCGCGATTCGCCGCACTCAATCCCTCCACGAGCAAACATACCAAGCTCTCCGAACTGCTATCCTGTCGGGAGAATTAGCAGGTGGAGAACGATTGATCGAAACACAACTGGCCGAAATGTTAAACGTCAGCAGAACTCCGGTGAGAGAAGCTTTGTGCCAACTGCAACGAGAGAATTTAGTCACCGCAGATCCCCATCATGGATTGCGAGTTGCTAGCTTGTCGATCGCGGATGCTGCGGATCTTTACGATTGTCGCATTGCTTTGGAACAGTTATCAGCCGCCGGGGCTAGTCAAAATGCGACACCAACTCAATTGAAACAACTCGAATCCATCGTCTCTCAAGCAGAAAATAACACACAAGTGCGATCGGGCGAACTGACAAACTACCAATTGCTGTACGCAGACTACCAATTTCACCGGTTGCTAGCCCAATGTTCCGGCAATTCTTGGTTGGTAACTTTGTTAGATCAGGTATTTGACAAAATGATTTTAGTGCGGCTCCGCACAATGGAATACAATCCGGGAGTATTGGAAATTCGCAGCGAACACCGCCGCATTTATCAAGC
>RDXH01000161.1 GCA_004292745.1 Oscillatoriales cyanobacterium
ATACACAGCATTAATCACTTTTTCCGACGTATCGCACCATTTAGCAACCACCGCACTCGGTACACCTTTGCCTACCTGTTCGCTGATAAAAGTATCCCGGCAAGAGTAGGGAGTAGTAGTTTTACGATGTCCTTCAATCTCGCGAGTTTTCTCAGTAATTGGGTCAACCAACTTATGCCAAGTGCGGATAGTGAAATTGCTGTAATTAATCGCCCCGCCCTTTTTGGGCGAAGGAAAAACCAGACTGTTTTTGTCCGTCAAATTTTCCGGTTCAAGATTTCTTAAAAACTCGGTTAATTCCTGATTGCAAGGGAACCTACGACGCTTGTTGTTTTTACTACCATCAACCCTAGTCTCTATCCCGCCCGGATGCTGCACACTGCCGTTAAACACAATGTGAGAAAAGTCGGAGGCAATATCGCGCCACCTCAAGCCAACAGCCTCAGAGGGACGACATCCAGTCATGAACCAAAACTGCACCAAAGGGTAATAAAAGCAAAGCTTCTGCCCTCCATAGCCTCTGCCGTTCCAATTCCCCTTGTGGTTTTTGAAAGCTTCTAATACTAACGCCTTTTCTTCTGGACTAAAAGCGTTAGGTTCGGGGTCACTTTGCCAGTTATGTTTTGGCAAGTCGGCTGCCATTCCGCTAAAAGGGGAAGCGGACAACCTGGTGATAATTTTAAATTTAATCCCCCATTCAACCGCTGCATTCACGTAAGTCAAAACTCGCTTAGTCATGCTGTTAGTAGTATCGGCTAGCAGCCACGCGCGTATTTGCAAAGCATCATCTTCGGACAAACTTTGGTAGGGACAGCGGTTAATATAAGCCTGAATGCTCGTTACTAAGTAGTGAAAAGTTGTGGGCTTAACAGCAGGTTTTTTGAACTCTAAATATCTCTCAAACAATTTAGTTAGAGTCAGTTCCGGTTTAGGCTTGATTGTCTCAACAACAGTCAAGTGAGTGTGTGACTTGTACTTTTTGAGCGTGGGGTCAAACCGCTCAAACTTGATGTCAGATTCAATCAACTGTGCTTTAGCTTGTGCCAGTTCCCAGTTTTCAGGGGTATCTGCCATCCCCAAAGACAGGTATTTTTGCTCGCCCCCGTACAAATGTCTCGGCAGTTGTAACCGCAGTCTACCCTCACGAGTTGCTACCACCACAGAACCGTAAGAAGCTTTGCTGCCCGATTTGGGAGTTTTAGTCATGTATTTTTACTCAAACCCGATCGACCAATCTTACCAAATTGACTACGGTTTGACTACGGAAACAGCGGACGGCAAAAACATTTTGTGAGAATTCCTTACAGGACAAAGGGTTTGCGGATTCCTTCCTAGTGCTTCCCATGCTGAACGTCGCGGGTTCGAGTCCCGCCGTCCGCTTATACTATACAAGCCTCAAACGGCTCTCTCGGATGTTTGGTGTAAAATGTAGCAAATAATACTAAACTCCTGAATAAGGAAAGCTGAAACCCTAGATTTTGCTAGATCATAATCATTACTTATCACCATAATTACGAGAGAGCCCATTGATTAAACTTGATCTAGAAGACAGAACATCGACCTGCAATATATCAACTTACGACTTGAAAAACGATCGCACAAATCCACCTTACTGCATTCGATCGATCGTCCGATACTGCACCGCCTCCGCCACATGATTAGTTTTCAAACTTTCATCCCCCGACAAATCCGCAATAGTTCTAGCCACCTTCAAAATGCGATCGCTAGCCCTCGCCGAAAGCCCCAACTTCCGAATCGCCATCTCCAATAAATTCCGAGAAGCATCATCCAACTGACACCATTGGTTAATATGGCTGCTTTGCATTTCCGCATTACACCGCAAACTAGATTCTGACTTAAAACGGTGAGTTGCGATCGCCCTTGCGCGCTGAACCCTCACCCGCACCGGTTCCGACTCCTCCCCCGTAGGCTGTCGCGTAATCTCCTCCGGTTTCAAACGATTAACTGCCACTTGCAAATCGATCCGATCCATCAAAGGCCCCGAAAGTTTTGCCCAATATTGTTCTCGCTTTTGTGGCGAACAAGTACACTGTTGAATCGCGTCACCATAATAACCGCAAGCACAAGGATTTGTACTCGCCACTAAAGTGAATTGAGCCGGAAACATCACAGATTGTCTAGTTCTAGAAATCGTCACATAACCATCTTCCAACGGTTGCCGCAAAAACTCCAAAACATCTCTTTTAAATTCAGTTAATTCATCCAAAAAAAGGATGCCACGATGTGCTAAAGAAATTTCACCAGGACGCGGAAAACTACCACCACCCACCAAAGAAGGCCCCGATGCTGAATGGTGAGGACTGCGAAAAGGCCGATCGCCCACCAAACTACCCTTATCCTTGAGCAACCCCGCCACCGAATGAATTTGAGTCACATCCAAAGCCTCCTCAAACGTCAGCGGCGGCAAAATACCAGGTAAGCGTCTTGCTAACATAGTCTTACCACTCCCTGGCGGCCCGACAAAAATTAAATTGTGTCCCCCAGCAGCCGCAATTTCCAAAGCCCGCCGCGCGTGAACTTGTCCTTTTACATCTTTTAAATCTAAACCCGGAATCCGCGTTTTTGCTAACTCTTGTCTACCGTTTACTTCTACAGGCGAATAAACTTCAGGATTGTTTAAAAAATCAGTAACTGCAAAAATATTCTCAAAACCATAGACAGATATTCCCTGTACCAATGCCGCTTCTTGTGCATTACCAGCGGGTACAATCAATCCTGAAATACCCATTTTGGCAGCAGCCGCGGCGATCGGCAAAACCCCTGCCACAGGGCGCAAACTTCCATCTAAAGAAAGTTCTCCTAAAAATAAATGATCTCCCAAAAGCTCACCGCTGACCTGTTCCGATGCTGCTAAAATGCCAATGGCGATCGGCAAATCGAAACTCGGCCCTTCCTTCCGCAAATCCGCCGGAGTCAAATTAATCACAATACTCCGCATCGGAAAAGCATATCCCGAATTTTTTAGCGTTGCCTTAACTCTTTCTTTAGCTTCTTGAACCGCAGAATCAGGCAATCCCACAACCACAATTTTCGGCAATCCTCCCGACACATCCGCCTCAACACCAACCTTTACCGCGTCAACTCCAACTATCGATGCACTCCAAACCCTAGCAAGCATGGTATTTTATCCTTGTTCGGCTACCTTTGATCTATCGTCTATTATGATTAACGATGGAACCGAAAACTGGAAACAGTAACCAAAACTTTTCCTTATTCCCTTTTCCCTATTCCTAAATTTCCCCATCCGCCATCCCCCCAAGGGGGTCAGGGGGGGATGACCATTAGTGTCAACAATCGCTTGAAAGCATCGTGTATACTAACCCTCCTCCCTCGCGAGGGGTTGAGATCCGGTTCCCCTCCTGGGAGGGGCTAGGGGTGGGTATTATTCCCCATCATCATTTTTTTGAGAATGAAACAGCCCAGGGGGCTAGGGAGGATATCTTTGACTGGCTTTCAGACTTAAGTTAACACTAATGGGGGGTGACTTCTTGCTTCTTGCTTCTTGCTTCTTGCTTCTTGCTTCTTGCTTCTTCCTTCTTCCTTCATACTCATGACAACTCAAGAAACCATTTTCAGCAAAATCATCCGCCGGGAAATTCCCGCAGATATCGTTTACGAAGACGACTTAGCCCTAGCATTCCGAGATGTAAATCCCCAAGCACCGGTACACATTCTGGTCATTCCTAAGAAGCCTATTCCCAAATTAGCTGATGCAGATTCTGGAGATCATGCTCTTATGGGACACTTGCTGCTAACTGTCAAACTCGTAGCAGAACAACTCGGACTTAGTAATGGCTATCGAGTTGTGATTAATAATGGGAACGATGGTGGCCAAACTGTGGATCATCTGCACCTTCATATTCTGGGTGGACGACACATGAAATGGCCTCCGGGTTAAAGGTTTAGCACTTAACCATGGGGTCTGGTCAGTTCCAGAACCCCTAAAAAATTGTTCCCAAAACTCACCTGACGCACGCGACAATGGGATATTAGCCCTATGTATCCAAAGTAGGTAGGCAAATCGAAGTTAGTTAAACTGGCGGAAATAATCTACAATCAATTAATTAATTACGATATTTCTACAACTATATTTAAACCACGCTTCTTGTAATAAATCTTAATCTATAGACAGTTTCTTTTACTCTTATCAACAGTTATGAATATTTGTAAAATTTGAAAAATTTCAGCACTCACCGCTTTGCAAACAGGAGTTACTAATGTTATCAATGTGGATGTGGGATGTCCCCACATCCACATGGAAAATTCAATTAAGCAATCATAACCACATGACAACAAGCGTACAGCGTCGCGAAAGTGGCAACGTTTGGGAACGTTACTGCGAGTGGGTAACTAGCACCGACAACCGCATTTATGTTGGTTGGTTCGGCACTCTCATGATTCCTACTCTGCTGACAGCCACCATCAGCTACATTATTGCCTTTGTAGCAGCTCCTCCTGTAGACATCGACGGTATCCGCGAACCTGTTGCTGGTTCCTTGATGTACGGTAACAACATCATTACTGGTGCTGTTGTTCCTTCCTCAAATGCGATCGGCTTACACTTCTACCCCATCTGGGAAGCTGCTTCCCTTGATGAGTGGTTGTACAATGGCGGCCCTTACCAGCTAGTGATTTTCCACTTCCTGATCGGCATTTTCTGCTACATGGGTCGTCAATGGGAATTGAGCTACCGTTTGGGTATGCGTCCTTGGATCTGCGTCGCTTATTCTGCACCTGTGGCATCTGCTACCGCAGTATTCTTGATCTACCCGATCGGACAAGGCTCCTTTTCTGACGGAATGCCCTTGGGTATCTCCGGTACCTTCAACTTCATGATCGTATTCCAAGCAGAGCACAACATCCTGATGCACCCCTTCCATATGTTGGGAGTTGCTGGTGTATTCGGTGGTGCTTTGTTCTCGGCCATGCACGGTTCTCTCGTCACTTCTTCTTTAGTTCGTGAAACCACCGAAACCGAATCGCAAAACTACGGTTACAAATTCGGTCAAGAAGAAGAAACCTACAACATCGTTGCAGCCCACGGCTACTTCGGTCGTTTGATTTTCCAACTTCTTGTTAGGTGCATGGCCAGTGGTCGGCATTTGGTTTACCGCTTTGGGTATTTCCACCATGGCATTCAACTTGAACGGTTTCAACTTCAACCAATCGATTATCGACTCTCAAGGTCGCGTAATCAATACATGGGCTGATGTTATCAACCGCGCTAATTTAGGTATGGAAGTAATGCACGAGCGCAACGCTCACAACTTCCCACTAGACTTGGCCGCTGGTGCATCTACTCCTGTGGCTGTGGTTGCTCCTGCTATCAATGGCTAAGTTTGAGTTTGAGATAGACAAAAAGCGCTCCTAGAAATAAGGGCGCTTTTTGTTTGGGGATTTCCTGAATAATTAGACATTTTTTTGATAAGATAATTATATAGTTAAATTAATAGTTAAAATTTATAGAAATGCCTTATTTAACAGTAGCAAACGACATCAAAGCGCTCATCGCTAAATTTGCTCAATCTAGAATACTGTGGATTGATACAGAAATAGCCGATTATAAATCCAACCCCAGATTATCTCTAATTCAGGTATTAGCTGACCCCAGAGACTTGACTGGCGATGCTACTTTTCTGCTCGATGTTTTGGATCAACCGGAATTAGTAACAGATTTTATCAGCCTAATTATGGTCAATCCCAATATTGAAAAAGTGATGCACAATGCCAGCTATGACATCAGGTTTTTGGGAAATGATGAAGCAAAAAATGTAACTTGCAGTTTGAATTTATCGCGAAAAATTCCTTATTATATTCTCCCATTACCTAACCGCAAATTGAAAACTTTAATAGAAAAAGTTTGTAATATTAATTATGTAGATAAAACAGAACAGGGGAGTGATTGGGGAAAGCGTCCCCTGACAGAAAAGCAGGTAGAATATGCCAAGATGGATGTGGTTTATTTAGCGAGAGTGCATCGCCACCTGCTAGAAATATTTCACAAATCTTATCCAGAGCCAGCTAGTGAAAACTTGACTGCATTGGGGGATAAATATCAGACAATAGAAGCTCGGTGGAAACCGCTAGATTCAGAATTGGCTGAGGTGAAAGAACGCATTAAAACAGGGATGCTGGCAAAAAAACTGAAAGACAGTGCCTATTTTGAGCTATCTAGTTCGATCGCGATGAAAGTAGATTTTATGACGCTGACCAATCTGACACAAGCTGAGAGGATTGAGTTGCATTTTCCGGTGACACTGACGAAGGAAATTCAAAGACAGTTAGGGCAACTGATTGAGCATCCATCTTTGGAAGTAGAAGAGGTGCAGAGTTGGCGGTTGCTTTTTAACGCACAGCAGCGAAGAAAATCAACTAATCAAATTGCGCCACGACCTGTGAGTGATGATTTAATAGTGTTGGGGGAAAGGTACAAGGAAATTTTACCTGAATGGAAATTCTTGGATTCCGAAGTTGACCATTTAAAAGAGCGTGTTAAAAAAGCAATGATGGCGCAAAACAAGGGAAACACTCCTCATTTTAAGCTGTCGAGTTCTTGTTTGATGAAAGTAGATTTTGCGAGTTTGGCAAGACTGGTACAATCTGTGGGAATTGAGTTGGACTTTAGGGTGACGCTGACTCAATATATCCAAAAACGGTTAGGGGAAGCTATTAATCAAATTGATGTGCAAATTGAGTATATTACCAGTTGGCGCATGAGGGCTAAGACGGTGGAAGATGAAGATGAGGAAATTCCGTTTTGAATAGACATATCCCATAATTATTGTGGGCAGTAGGGGTTAGGCATTCAACTAGCCCTTAACAAACAGTGTTTTTGCTAGAGGTCTAATGTTCTTTTAGGGCCCAGACAACTTCTGGGAAGTTGAGGATTTGGGTATTTGCCGATCGCACTTCCCGACAATGGCAAAAATTATCTATGCTAACGTAGGCAAGCGATAATGCTTGGTGTTAAAGGCGATCGACCTAATTTAAGAAAGTGGCGGGGGAACTCCGTCACTCAAAAAAGCCTTTGCAAAAAAGGAAAAAGAAGCCTGCGGTCTAACTGTACTCAGTTGACCGTCAGGTTTGTTCACAACAAATTATTTTATTGAGGAGCGGTGTATCCCCTATGGCAAACCTAATCGGCACAGACAGCAATGATTTTCTGCTCGGAACTCCCCAAGGCGATCGCATTCGTGCCTTAGATGGCGATGACACGCTCTTGGGTGCCGCAGGAGATGACACCCTAGAGGGCGATAGTGGCAACGACCAAATCATTGGAGGCGATGGAGCCGATTCGCTCTTTGGTGGTGAAGGAAACGATGAACTCATTGGCAGCCAAGGCCGTGATACCGTCAGCGGTGGCAACGGCGATGACTCCATTCGCGGCGGTTTGGGCAACGACATCCTCGATGGCAACGACGGTAGCGACACCGTGTTCGGAGACGCAGGAGACGACTTAGTTCGTGGCAACGCAGGTTTCGATGTGATTGCTGGCGGTACTGGCAACGACACCCTCACCGGCGGTGATGGCGACGATTCGGTATTTGGGAATGGTGATGACGACTTTCTCTACGGAGATGCCGGCGATGATTCTCTCAACGGGGGTAGTGGTAGCGATCAATTATTTGGCGGTGATGGCAAGGACTACTTCAGAGGTGAAGATGGCAACGACACTTTATACGGTGGTACCGGTAACGATTCGCTCTACGGAGACGCTGGCAATGACCAGATATTTGGTGGCAAAGCTAACGATACAGTCATTGGCGGCACTGGTTCCGATACGATGCGGGGCGATGAAGGCGCAGATTTGCTACAGGGAGGTGAAGATAACGATTTCCTGTTTGGTGGCAAAGGCAGCGATATTCTCGACGGTGGCTTTGGGGACGATTCCTTGGCTGGTGGCCTCAGCGACGATACACTTTTGGGCGGTTTTGGCAATGACAATTTATTTGGGGCAGAGGGTAATGACTGTTTGAGCGGAGGTGAGGGTTCAGATACCCTGACTGGTGGAAGTGGCAGTGATATATTCGTGCTGGGAGCAGGGCCTGGCAGTCTGGCTTTAATTACTGATTACAACGAGGCCGAAGATTTCTTTGGACTGCCGACTAATTTATCTTTTACTGACTTGGCAATTACCCAAGGCAACGGTTCAAACCGGAGGGATACAGTAATTACGACGAAGAAGGACGGGAAGCTGTTGGCAATTTTGACAGACACTCCGGCGGGCTTAATTGAGGCTACTGATTTTGTATCTGTGACTGGGACGGTTCCTGTCAGACCAACTACAACTACAGTTACCACTACAGTTACCACTACAGTTACAGATCCGACAACTCCGACTCCGACAACAACGACAACTCCGACTCCGACAACAACGACAACTCCGACAACAACGACAACTCCGACAACAACGACAACTCCGACTCCGACAACAACGACAACTCCGACAACAACGACAACTCCGACTCCGACAACAACGACAACTCCGACTCCGACAACGGCGACAACTCCGACTCCGACAACAACGACAACTCCGACTCCGACAACAACGACAACTCCGACTCCGACAACGGCGACAACTCCGACTCCGACAACGGCGACAACTCCGACTCCGACAACGGCGACAACTCCGACTCCGACGGCTTCGAGGATTCCTTCTCCCCCGACAATTAACCTGCCCGATTCTCCTTTGCTGACGATTAGTTCGATCGCCCCAACACCTACCCCCGGACTTTTGCCAATGCCCGGCCAGACACCGATATTTCCCTCGATGCTGCCGAGTCCGATACCCGTACCTCCTACACCTTTCGGATTTTAGGTGAGATGCCGATGGCGGGAGCTAGTGCATGAGTTATGAGTTAATTTAAAGCTCATAACTCATACGCTCAAAACTATTTAAGAGCTTGCGGATTCTGGGCCGATTCACCATCAGACTCGGCTGGAGAATCTTCTAGGATAGATAGTTGTTCGGTGTAGCCTAAGAGCTCGCGCAGTTTCATCCGGTGGATGTAAGGCCAGCCACCATTGGCCTCAATATTCCTGAGCAGTTTGTACAGTGCTTGCCGGTTTTCGGGAAAAGACGCTTGAAACAAACCGTCCCGAATTTCTCGGTGCGAACTTTCCAGTGTCCGCAGCAGAGCCAAAAGCAGCACACTGTCTTCCTGACAACTTTCGGCTAAAGTCCGAATCCCGTCTGTCAAGGATTGCAGTTGAGACTGCAACTTTCCTGACTCTAAATCTTTGCCGTTGTCCATACCGCTGCTTCCTTTGAAATCTACAAGGCGTTTGTGCCCAACCTGAGTATCAGCAGACTAATCGAGCTAGTCGCGATCGCCATTCGGGGTCATAAGCAACGTAACTTAAGTAGGTTGACCTAGGCAATATTAATTTGTAGTCTAAGTCAAGAAAAGAGCACAACCCGTCGTACCATGTGTATTGTGCTACGATCCGCAGATTTTGAGAAATCCTAAGTTATGGCTTAATTTCGCCGTACTCGCTCGACTTTTTGAGTCAAAGCCGGTGAGAGCTTTCGGATGGTTGGACTGGCATAGCCTGCTCGCGAGCAATTATATTTGGCTCGAAGTAGGGTTTTTTCTTAATATAATCCGATGTTGGATATTGAGGTTTGGAATGAAATATCGTTCTTTAATTGTGGCACTTTTAGCATTTTGCATGAGTGCACTGGTGGCTTGTTCTTCTGCTCCTGATACAACGGTAGCGACTACGGAGTTACTCACCTACGACCAGATTAGAGGTACTGGATTGGCAAATAACTGCCCTAGCTTGGCAGAAACTTCTCGCGGCTCGATCGCCATTGAAGCGGGTGCTACCTATAAGCTCACTGGTTTGTGTTTGCAGCCCACCACTTATTTTGTTAAGGAAGAACCAGCAAATAAACGCCAAGAGGCAGAATTTGTACCTGGTAAATTGCTGACACGGTTCACGTCTAGCATTGACCAAGTTCAAGGTACTCTCAAGGTTGGTACTGACGGCACTCTGACTTTTACAGAAGAAGACGGCTTGGACTTTCAAGCAATTACGATTCAGTTACCCGGTGGAGAACAAGTACCTTTCTTGTTCACCATTAAAGAGTTAGTTGCTACTTCCGACCCCGGAGTAGTTGCTATCAATACTTCCACAGATTTGCAAGGGACTTTCAACGTTCCTTCTTACCGCAGCGCTGGCTTTTTAGACCCTAAAGGTCGTGGCGTTGCGACTGGCTATGACAATGCTGTAGCCCTTCCTGCTTCTGACAATTCCAAGCGTGTGCGGGCTAATGTTAAGTTAGCTGATACCAGCACCAAGGCGGGTAAAATTTCTCTCCAAGTTGCTAAAGTAGACAACACCACCGGAGAAGTTGGCGGTATTTTTGAGAGCATACAGCCTTCTGACACAGATTTGGGCGCTAGACCAGCTCTGGATGTGAAAATTCGTGGCATCTTTTATGCTCGCATTGAGCCTTCTGTGTCCTAGAATTTGATTGGACGGTCGATCGCACGCTTAGTAGTTTCTTACTCTAAAGATACTACTCTTTATTGATTAGCCAACAGTAGGAAGGAATGTAACTGAGGACTGTTGACTAATCAATAAATTTATGATTTAATTATTATTGTTTGTGGGTTGTAAAATTTTATTTTTTAATTAATTAAAGTATTGCATTAAAACAAATTTTGACTTACAATATCCAGTGTAAAAAATCCGAAAAATTATATTTGTAAGACCCTACGGGTAAAATCATACCCGCGCAGGACTCCACCAAATCACTGCACCTTCCCCAAGCTAAACAGATGTGTCGGCTGTCACAGCTATCAAGTGCTAGGATTACACCAATTAAATAGGAATTTTTTAGACTAGATTAGAAATCTACGATGCTTGCGGAAGGTAAATTTATTGGAATCCCTGCGAAGTAAGAATCCCCACGCCTAAAGGCCTGGGAGTATCAAATCTAAGGTCAAATCACTGCTCTGCTCTACCAACCCCTATGCCACTATGTCTACCACAGTCCCAAACGAACTAAAAACCGAAAACTTGCAATTGTTGCGCGAGTACCAAAGTTCTGCATCCAACGAAGTCCGCAATCAGTTAGTTAAACTCAATATTGGATTGGTGAGAAAAGAAGTTCACCACTGGATCAACCAGTGCGGGGAAAGCTACGATGACTTGCAGCAAGTTGGGTGTATTGGTTTGATCAGAGCGATTGAGCGGTTTGATTTATCCAAGGGACACGCCTTTAGTTCCTTTGCAATTCCCTACATCCGGGGGGAAATTCAGCACTATCTACGGGATAAAAGCCCTTCGGTGCGAGTTCCGAGACACTGGTTATCGCTGGAACGCAAATCTGTATCAGTGATTAAGGATTTGCAAGTGCAGTTCAACCGAAATCCTACAGATGCGGAAATCGCCGCGGTGTTGGAAGTTTCTGTGGAAGAATGGCGAGAAATTAAGCTAGCCCACCTCAACCGCGAACCTCTGAGCTTGGATGCGCCGGTGCAAGATGAAAATGAGGGGACTACTTGTCTGGGAGCATTAGTTCCTGATAGCAAGTATCGCAGCTTTCAGTTGGCTCAAGAAGACCAAATTCGCGTACAGCAAGCTTTGTCTATGTTGGAACAACGAACTCGTGAGATATTGGAGTTTGTTTTTCTTTATGATTTGACGCAGAAGGAAACGGCTGAACGCTTGGGTATTAGTGCGGTGACTGTTTCTCGGCGTGTTAAGAAGGGGCTGGATTTGCTCAAAGAGATTATGACTAAACAACTGTAGTTATTGGTTATTGGTCAGTGGTCATTGGTCAGTGGTCATTGGTCATTGGTCATTGTTCATTGTTCATTGGTCATTGGTCATTGGTCATTGGGAACAAATAACAAACAACAAATAACAAATAACAAACAACAAATAACAAACAACAAACAACAAATAACCACTGACTACTAACGAATTTTTAGACGTGGCGGATAAATTTATCCAGCCTTTCCACAGCTTTTTTGATTGTGCCTAAATCGGTGGCGTAAGACAAGCGAATGTGGTCATCTGCACCAAAAGCAATGCCGGGAATAACTGCTACTTTTTGCTGTTCTAATAAAGCTTCGGAAAATTCTAGAGAAGTCATGCCAGTTTTGCTGATATTGACAAACATATAGAAAGCACCGTCGGGTTTGGTGCAGCTAATTCCGGGGATAGCATCGAGTAATTCAAATATTACTTCACGGCGCTCGGCAAAAGCCAGACGCATTTTTTCCACAGATTCTTGGCTGCTTTCCAAAGCTGCGATCGCACCGTACTGTGCAAAGGTACACACGTTGGAGGTACTATGTCCTTGAACGGTACTGGTAGCTTTGATTAATTCGATCGGTCCTGCTAAATAACCGATGCGCCAGCCAGTCATGGAGTAAGCTTTAGCAAAACCGCTACTGATGATGGTGCGATCGAATATTTCTTTGCCCAGGGAACCGATGCTGACGTGTTGAGCGCCGTCGTATATAATTTTTTCGTAAATTTCGTCAGAAACGACTAAAATATCTCGCTCAACTATCACCTCAGCTAGTGCTTTGATTTCCGCTGGACTATACACCATTCCCGTAGGGTTAGATGGCGAATTGAGGACAAATAACTTGGTGCGCGGTGTAATGGCTTGACGCAGTTGTTCCGGGGTGATTTTATATCCGGTAGAAGCATCAGTCTGGACAATTACTGGCTTACCGCTGGCTAGTTTGACCATTTCTGGATAACTCAGCCAGTAGGGAGCAGGTATAATTACTTCGTCTCCCTGCTCAATCAGAGCCATCATTAGATTATAGAGAGAATGCTTACCACCGTTGCTGACAATGATATTCTCAGGTTGATAGTGGAGATTGTTGTCGGAGCGGAGTTTACTGGCGATCGCAGCTTTTAACTGCGGTTCCCCAGCCGCTGGACCATACTTAGTTTTACCACTGTCTAAAGCTTGCTTTGCCGCTGCTTTAATGTGTTCTGGGGTATCAAAATCTGGTTCTCCCGTACTCAAACTACAGACATCAATTCCCTCGGCCTTCATGGCTTTCGCCTTAGCTGCGATCGCTAAGGTGATGGAAGGAGGAACTTCGCCCACTCGTGCTGCCAACTTAATCATTGGATTTTAGATATGAGATTTTTGACTTTAGATCTTAGGGCGAAAAATCTGAATATTCAACCCTGTTGTTAGGAAATTATGACATTTCCTTGGGTGGTAGGTACTGTTTTAACCAATTCAAAAATTAAACGCTAAAAAATTATTAGTTTTATTTTTTATTTTTAGTTTCTAATTTTTGACATTATTGTTGTACCATTTTTGATGCCTTGTTACTCTTAACCCCCCACTTTACAAGCTTATGGATCTCAAATCTCTGATTCGCGATATTCCTGATTTCCCAAAGCCGGGAATCATGTTTCGAGATATTACAACTTTGTTGCGAAACCCCCAAGGACTGAGCTATACCATTGACAGTTTAGCCGA
Organism: Oscillatoriales cyanobacterium; assembly: GCA_004292745.1. Classification (GTDB taxonomy): domain Bacteria; phylum Cyanobacteriota; class Cyanobacteriia; order Cyanobacteriales; family Microcoleaceae; genus Microcoleus; species Microcoleus anatoxicus. The sequence goes on from RDXH01000161.1 coordinate 13,493, forward strand.
AAAATGCTCTGCAATGTCTCCTGATTATATAGTTGGTATGGAATCGCGGGGCTTTATATTTGGGACTCCTTTGGCTTATAAAATGGGAGTGGGCTTTGTTCCCGTCCGCAAGCCAGGGAAATTGCCTGGAGAAGTTTATTTCGCTGAGTATGAGTTGGAGTATGGTGTCGATCGCCTGGAAATGCACCAAGATGCGATGACACCGGGGAGTCGAGTCCTAGTGGTGGACGATTTAATCGCCACTGGGGGGACCGCGGCTGCAACGGCTAAGCTGTTAGAACAAGCTGGCTGCGAACTGGTCGGTTTTGCTTTTGTAATTGAATTGCAGGCTTTGGGCGGCAGGCAAAAATTGCCCGATGTGCCAATTGTGACGCTAGTTGAGTATTAGTCTGTTGACTGTTAACAGTTGACTTTTGACCGTTAACTGTTAACTATTGAATCAATTTTTTTTAACCGCAGAGGCCGCAGAGGACACAGAGGAAGAGTACAGAGAGATGAATAATTTCGATACCAATGGATTTTAGATCGTTGACAAATCTAAAATCTTAAATCTAAAATCTAAAATGCTATGACTTCTATTAAACTGAACCCAAATTTACGAGTATTGAATTCTCTGTTGACTGGTGATACATTTATCTATGTTTTTAAGAGGCTGTTTCAGGCTCTGTTAACGCTATTTTTAGCATCTATTCTGTGTTTTGCAATTATTGAGCTTGCTCCGGGAAATTACTTGGGTACTTTGAGCCAAAATCCGAAGATTTCGCCGGAGACTCTTAAGCAACTAGAACAACAATTTGGCTTAGATAAACCTGCTTTTGTGCAGTATTGGTTGTGGTTGCAACAAATTGTAACGCGGGGTAATTTTGGTACGAGTTTTGTGTATCAGCGCTCGGTGGCTTCTCTGTTGTGGGAAAGGGTCCCGGCGACGCTGTTGATGGCGATCGCCTCTTTGATTGTAACTTGGGCGATCGCTATTCCTTTGGGAATCATCGCCGCTGTCAATCACCACGCAGATTTACCTTGGTGGGGTCAAATCATGGATTATTGCTGGCACTTAATTTTGCCCACAGTCGCCTTGAGTCTAACTGGTTTTGCAGGTTTACAAAGATTGATGCGAGGACAATTGTTGGATGTACTGCGTCAAGATTATATCAGGACAGCACGGGCGAAAGGTTTGCCGGAAAATCGCGTAATTTATATTCATGCTCTACGGAATGCGGTTAATCCATTGATTACGCTGTTGGGTTTTGAGTTTGCTAGTTTGTTGAGTGGTGCGTTTATTGCGGAACTTTTCTTTAATTGGCCAGGTTTGGGAAAACTGGCTTTGGATGCTGTGACTAATCAAGATTTGTATTTAGTGATGGCAACTTTGATGATGGGTTCTGCGATGTTGATTGTTGGTAATTTGTTGGCTGATTTGTTGCTGAAGGCGATCGATCCGAGGATTAAGCTGGAAGATTTGAAATGAGAGAATTAACCATGAATCGCGCTCCGGTTTCCATACCAGCCTTACCTCAGAGTCTTTCTTCACCAGAAACCTGGGGGTTTGGCTTTAGTGGCTTGCTTTTATGGTTAGGGACTGCGCCTGGGATGAATGCTGCCCTAGGTCCCCTGGCGATTTGGGTTTGGTTTCCCGGAACAATCATTGGTATGATGCTCAACCTGCAAGTTAAGCGGTTAGGAACCTATTTCCCAGATGTCTCTGGGGGGACTCCAAACTATACTACCCGCTTGCTCCAGCGATTCCCAAACTTGGCTCGCTATGGGACGATCGGCTACTTGCTCGGCTGGGTATCTGTTCCACCCATGAATGCGATTATTCTGACCGATTTAATTAAGGTGAATCTGGCTCCACTGGGCATTACTTGTCCAGAAACCCTACTCAGAATTGGGTTTACATTGCTGCCCTTCATCGTTGCTTTTAGTGGAACTCGCACCCTAGGTATTTTGCACTCTTTCTTTGTATTTCCGGCGATCGGGTTTCTCCTCACCTTTTGTCTTCAAGGCATAGCTTGGTTAAGTTTGACTCCCGCTAGCCCAGGGCTACTGCCGGATCTGGGAGTAGGCATTTCTGCGATCGATTGGATGAAATGGTTCTTTATCGCCGTCTATGCGGTTTATGGTTGCGAGACTGCTTCTTCCTTTGTGGCCGATAGCCGCCAACCCCGCGTTACTCTCCGGTGCTTGCAGGTAACGACTGGATTGATTCCGATCGTCTATCTCGGTGGATCGTGGGTTTTAATGCGGTTAGCCGCAGATCCAGCCTTGGGGGATAGCGCCTATCTCCATCTAGTGGCAGCAACCCACCCCTTCTGGGGAGCCTTCGCCCCCGCCCTTGTCACTTTTCTGATTGCGTCGGGGTGTCTCCTGAGCTCTGCTACTGCTGTGTCTAACAGTCCCCGGATTTTGTATCAGTTAGCCAAAGATGGCTACTTACCGCCCGTGTTTGCCGTGCTGTCTCGCCGCGGAGTGCTCGAACCCAGTTTGATTTTTACCCTGGGGCTGAGTCTAATCTGTCTGGGGTGGGGCGATGTCGCACGGGTGGTGATGGTGACTGGTACAGGCTACCTGAGTTCGATGATGGCAATTCATTTAGGTGAGTGGGTCAGTCGGCGACGACCAGAAGCTCGATGGCCCTGGTGGTCCCTGGGTTTTTTTGGCATGGAAGCGACTGTGTTGCTGGTGGGTGGCTTGGCATGGGGCTACCAGGACTTAGCCATTGGTTTACTCTTGCCTTGGCTCATTGGTATGGCAAGCACTCGATTACCTCGCCTGAATTTCTCCCTATTCCATCCCGATGGGTGGATGCAACGTTACGATCGGCAACCTCATACTGGCACAACAGATTGGTTGGCATTTCAGGTAACAATCTTAATTGGCTTATTGTGCAGTGCGGTGAGTATTGGCTGGTGGGTGAGAGCGGGTTTAGATCGGGTGGGTGTGGGGCAATATGTGCCGTTGTTTAGCATTTTGTTAGTGACGGTGGCTTTTGTGGGAGTGGCGATCGCCTGTTGGACCAGTCTGCCCCAAATTGCTGCTATTACTGAAGCGCGAGAGCAGGTGGAACGCACACTGCACGAGTTGCAACAGGCTCAAATGCAACTGGTGCAGGCAGAAAAAATGTCGAGTTTAGGGCAGTTAGTGGCTGGGGTGGCCCATGAAATCAATAACCCCGTGAATTTCATCCATGGGAATTTGACCTATTTGGGGGAGTACACTCAGAATCTGATGGATCTGATTGAACTTTATCAGCAGGAGAACCCAAATACGTCCCCTGATATTCAAGCTCTGGTGGATGACATCGAGTTAGAATTTTTGCAGACAGATTTACCGAAAATCCTCGATTCGATGAAGATTGGCACCGATCGCATTCGTCAGATCGTACTCTCATTACGCAACTTCTCCCGCCTTGAGGAAGCTGATTTTAAAACCGTCGATATTCACGAAGGGATTGACAGCACCCTCGTGATTTTGGGAAATCGCCTCAAAGCCAGAACTGATTTCCCAGAAATTAAGGTCACTAAGGACTACAGCCCCCTACCTCACGTTGAGTGTTACCCCGGACAACTTAACCAGGTGTTGATGAATATTCTGGCAAATGCGATCGATGCCCTCGAAGAAAGCGGTAGCGGGAAAACCTATGAGCAACTGGAAGCTAATCCGGGGGAGATTACGATTCGCACGTCACTAATAGAAGCTGAGTGGATAGAAATTGCGATCGCTGACAACGGTGTTGGTATGTCCGAACAGATTCAGCAACGCATTTTCGATCCGTTTTTTACCACCAAGCCTGTGGGAAAAGGGACTGGTATGGGGATGTCTATCAGTTATCAAATCATCACGGAAAAACATGGTGGTAAGCTGAAGTGTTTTTCTGCGATCGGGAAAGGAACTGAGTTCGTGATTCAGATTCCCATACGCCGAAAAGTTCCTAACTTAAAAATGGGACACCAGCAAGCATCCTAATTTGTTTTTTAAGCCTTGCTGTAAAGAATGAACAGTGGGTTATAACTGAGTCATCTCCTTTAGGGTTGGATCGGATTTTTTTACCGCAGAGAGCGCAGAGGACACAGAGGAAGAGCAGAGTGAGAATTACTAATTACTAATCAGTAATAACTGATGACACTCTGTTTAGATAAAAACCCGCTTTCTTGGGCGGAGTCGATCGGCCTTATTTACTTTAACTAACTGAATTGCTGAGCATAATAACCAGCATAACGATCGCCTTTTTCGAGCAATTCCTCATGGGTACCCGACTCCACAACTCTCCCTTTTTCCAAAACTAAAATTCTGTCGGCTTTCCGCACAGTTGCCAAACGGTGGGCGATAATAAATACAGTCCTGTCTTGCATCAATCTTTCCAATGCTTCCTGTACCAAAGCTTCTGATTCTGAATCTAAGGCCGATGTCGCTTCATCAAGGATCAGAATTCGCGGATTTAGCAACACTGCACGGGCGATCGCAATTCTTTGTTTTTGACCACCAGATAAGTTGACACCCCTTTCCCCAACCCAAGTTTGATAACCGTCGGGAAACTCACTAATAAATTGATGGGCGTTAGCAATTTCCGCCGCTTTTTCCACATCTTTGAGTTCGTAATAAGAGCGCCCAAAGGCAATATTTTGAGCAATTGTCCCGGAAAACAAAATAGTTTCCTGTGGTACAATCCCGATTTGCCGCCGCAGCGTATTTAATGTCACATCTTGAATGTCAATCCCATCAATTAAAATTTGTCCAGCTTGCGGATCGTAAAATCTCGGTAACAAGTTTACTAAAGTAGTTTTTCCCGCACCAGATGCGCCCACAAGGGCAATCATTTCTCCGGGAAGTGCCAGTAAACTCATATTTTGCAAAATTGGAACCCCCGCTTGCCCCGGCTCTTTTTCCCCCTTATCAAGGGGGGATTGAGGGGGGTAAGCAAAATTAATATTGCGGTATTCGACTTTTCCGGTAACGTGGGGAAGTTCGATCGCCCCAGGCTTTTCAACTACGGTGGGTACAATGGCCAATAGTTCAAAAATGCGATCGCTAGAAGCCTCTCCCTGCTTGAAATCTCCATAATTAGCAGTAGTAGTTGCGATCGGATCGATCAAAAGTGCCGCTCCTGCGATATAACTAATAAACTGAGAACCAGTCAAATTACCCTGCTCAATTTGCCAACCTCCCAGCAAAAACAGCAAAATTATACTAACAGCTTCTGGAAAACCAACTACAATAAATTGAAGTGCCTTAATTCGTTCTGATAAATACTTAGCGCGGCGATTTTTTTCTGCTTCTTCCGCAAAACGAGCAATTTCATAATCTTCAGCCACAAACGCTTTAATTAAACGAATTCCACTAAATACTTCTGTCAGCAAAGAAGATAAATCAGAGATGCGATCTTGACTTTCTCGCGAGTATATGAGCAATTTCTCGCCAAACCAGCTAATTAGTAATGCCATCAGCGGTATAATGATTAATGCACCTAAAGTTAATTGCCAGTTGAGATAAATCATATATCCCACGATCACAATTAGCTGTAAAATAGAAGGAATAAATTGATGAAAAAATTTATTTATAACTTCACCAATCCGGTCAATATCTTCAGTTAATCGGTAGGATAAATCTCCCGTTTGGGCAGTTTCAAAGTAGCCGATATTCAGTTTTTGTAAGTGCGTATAAGTTTTTTTGCGGATTTCTAAAGCAATAGTTAAGGCTGCTTTTGCCATTAGCGTATCTTGGCCATACTGGATGATGCTGCGAATCAAGAATATAATTGCACTGGCTGCGGCAAGTTTAGTGAATCCTTTAAAATCTCCAGTACCTACAAATTTTGATGCTGTTTCGCCAATCAGCCACGCCATTATCGGCCAAAATATAGTAAATCCGAGGGTGCAAACTAATGCTTTGGCGATGGTTCCTTTTTGCTGCTGGATGTAAGGTAAGATTTGCCAGTAAGTCGATCGCGTTTTCAAACTATTTTGCATCTGCAAGTTTTGGGTTGAGAAATATAGCAAGATTGCAGGTTTATGAGGTACTATCAATATCCCGTAGGGACACTCAAGCGAGCCCATTGGTGTCAACTTAAGCCTAAAGCCCGCCAGGGACTGAAGTCCCTGTCTAATAGCGAAAGTCCTCGCTATGAGGACTCATCAGTTGTTACCCATTTCTTCAGTCCTCATAGCGAGGACTTTAGCTTTGAGACAGGGGTTGAAACCCCTGGCGGACTATCGGTTTTACGTTAAGTTGACACGCTTTGGGCTCGCTTGAGTGTCCCTACAAGAACTATGCACCTACATACCTGAAAAGTGCTGTATCTGAGTCAAAACATGATAGCAGCGATCGGGCAAATATCGAAAATCATTCTTGACCGTCTGCGTGAGTCGCCAATACCTTCGCCCCCGCCACAACTTCTCCCCGAAAGGTGGCCGACTTTCCTGGTTCAACCGTCACTGGTTGAGTGGTAATGAATCCATTGTCTATGGGATTACCTAACTCATCCAAAACCTCATAGTTAACTTTGATATTCTTGACAATTTTACAACCTTGATTGATGATTTGACCGCTTAAAAAATGGCCGTCATAATTTACATTAGTGATAGACACTTTGGCGGCAATATTGGAACCGCTAATACAACTTTGGGAAGTTCTCAATGGTGTTTTGTTTTCGCACAATTTGCCTAAATCTACTGTTTTGCCATCGGTAGTTCTCATATAGCAAAACGGTTCGTCAATTTCGGGATTTTGAGTTAAAAGATTTGCAGTATTTGCTAGCAAAGATTTAGCTGATATCAACGATGTTAGCAGAATTGGTAAAGTTAGTATGAAGTGTAAAATTTTCATTTCTTTTTCCAGAAAGCTTGGGATTAAGAAATTAGGAGACGGCAGTGCCGTCTCCTCCGTATCATTCCGGTGCAACCGGAATTGATATTATCTCTTAGTCCGCGGAGGCGGACTTTGTTTGTGTAGAAGCGGTTTCAACCGCCGATTCATCTTGGACGCGGTTTCAACCGCCGATTCATCTTGCTCCCGGAACTTTTCGACTAGGCCTACGAGTTTTCAAACTACTAGCTAAACGAGTGTTCAAAGCATTAGCGGAACTTGTTAAACCTAAATCTTGGAAAATTTGTAAAGCAGCTCTTTGTCCAGTTTCGCAACCCCCTTCCATATAGCCTTGATTTTCTAGGGAGGTGTGTTCCCCTGCAAAATATAAATTGCCTACTTTTTCGCCTTCAACGCCGTGCATTTGCGTCCATTGTCCGACTAAGTAACAGGAATAGGAACCTTTAAAATAACGTTCTCCAGACCAAAAAGCTCGCACAGCTTTACCCGATCGCAAATCTTTCACTCCAGGGAAAACTTTTTCAAATTGTCCCAAGAATTTTTGGGCTTGATCTTCAGGAAGGCCGCTACCGATCGCCAAACCCTGTTTACCTCCAGTAAAATTAGTAACTAAGGCATTAGGCGTAGGAGCAAAAGGTGTAGCTTCCCAACAATTTTGGAATCCTAAATCTGTAAACACAGAAGCAGTGGATTTATAAAGTTCCCGCCAGAGACGGCTGCGGTAGCCCGTAACTAACTTAGAATTAGTACCGTAGCCCAATTGCTCGATCGCCCGTCGTTTCGGTTGTGGTAAAGGCACATTGATATTAACATCTCGCAGAGTGCTGAAGGGCAAAGTTAACAAAACTCGCTCGTAGGTGCGATCGAATGCACTTTGTCCCGATCGCAAACTTACCCGATAACGGCCATCCGGCAAAATGTTAATCGCTTCCAAAACAGTCCCCGCTTCGATGGAACCAGACAATTGACCAGCCAAACCATTGACAATTTGACTGTTGCCACCCTCAATTTGATAGCGCTCATCGCTGTCACCATACAACTGAAAACTATCAGCCTCAGAAGCAATTAAAAACAGCAAATTTAACGCAGACTGTTCGTCCACATCTAAACCGTATTCCGTAGTGTAAGCAATGCGGAGTAACTGCTTAACAATGACGCTAGTATCTACACTATCTAAATATTCACCGATGGAAAGATTGTCCACTCTTTCGGCTGTTTCCGTAAAATCTTGATAGTCAATGTTATTGCCAATTCCCCGCAAATCCGCCCTAATTTTACTAGCAATAGGCGCAAAATCTGTGATTAATTGTTCCATAGAAAATCGCCGTCCTTGCAAGAAAAAGGTATCCTTGACCAATCCCGTCTGCGCCTGAGCTAAATCGATCGCCCGCAAACCCAATTCCGTCGCCAGGGAAATCAAAGTAGTGTGGCCACTATCAATATATTCTCCTCCCACATCCGCCGAAATCAAAGTTCCAGCCACCTTGGGCATAGTGCGTATCCGCCCCCCCACGCGGTTAGTTGCCTCGATGATATCGGCACTTACACCCCCCTGACGCAAGCGATAGGCCGCCGTTAAACCCGCAATTCCCGCGCCCACAACCAAAATGGGCGATCGACCTTGCTGTTGAGCAAAAGCCCCCTCTCCCTCCCGCGTCAAAGTCGCAGCAGCCAGCGCCGCCCCCGTCGCCAAACCCCCCCGTAGCAATCCGCGCCGAGATATGGGAAAATTGGAAGTGCGATCTGTGAGCATCCCCAGCAGTTCATCAGCCGGAATACCCGTTGCCATTGAGTTCTGGGCAATTATCGAAGCGCGACGCAGCATTGCCATCAGTGCAGATTTAGCCATAACCTAGACACCTTCACAAAAATTTGATATGAACTGGATTATTGATTAAATGTGATTATCCACTTTCCAGGTTAAGTCTACATAGATTGTTATAAAAATGCTAACCCTCAAAACACTTTTCGACCGCAAATTTTACCTCGAAAACAACCCCGATGTTGCTGTAGCCGTCGCCAGAGGCACGGTATCAAGTCCCTTCGATCACTACCAAAAGATTGGCAAATTTGAAAATCGCGACCCCAATCCCCTATTTGATGCCAGCTATTATTTAGAAACAAACACTGATGTAGCCGTATCAGGAGAAAAAAATAAATTTTCCGGTGCAGATCATTTTATTGCCTACGGTCAATTTGAGCGTCGAAATCCCAACCCTTTATTTGATGTTAGTTTTTACCTAAGCAGTAATCCCGACGTTCAAAGAGTAGTTCAAACCAATCAAGTTACAGCCTTTGAACACTTTCTGAAAATCGGTCAAACAGAAATTCGCAAACCCAGTCCTTTCTTCGATCCTGAATTTTATTTAGCCAAGTATCCACTGGTAGCAGCAGCAGTAAGAAATGGCGTGGTGAAAAGTGCGATCGAGCACTACATTCAATTTGGTCAAGCCGAAGGACTTTTGGGTACATTACCAGATGTTGCTGATAATTTAAGTGCTGCTAAAAACCTGGATCTTCTCACAGGAACTAAAAATTTAAATGATTTTGTAGGTGCTGCGGAACCAACGGATATTTATAGTTTTGTCTTGAATACTCCTAGCCTTTTCAATGCAACTCTGGATGGTTTGAGTGCAGATGCCGATCTAGAATTAATTCAGGATATCAACGGTCAAGGCGCAGTGGGATTGAGTGGTATTATTGCTTCGTCTAATAATTTAGGTACGGCTGCGGAACAGATTGTGAGTAATGGGGCTTTGCCTGCTGGTACTTATTTTCTGCGCGTTTCTCAATTTGAAGGTGATACAAATTATAACTTGACATTGACATCGGCTCCTAGTCCGTAGTTATTGGGAATTGGGCATAGGGCATGGGGAATTGGGAATCGGGCATCGGGCATTGGGTATTTGTTATTTGAAAAACTTCTAATAACTAACCATTCTATAGCAATCCTTGCGGGAGTCGTAAATATTTTTACCCCACCACCAACCCTCCCCTTAGTAAGAGTAGTAAATTTACAAATGATTTAGGATTGCTATAACATTCGCCAAGGTGGTTAAGACACTTCGACTACGCTCAGTGACCGATACAACCGGAATTGATATAATTACCGATTAGCAATGCCCAATGCCCGATGCCCAATGCCCAATGCCCTATAACTAATTCGTATTATCTGGTGCTCCCGGAGAAGGCATAGATTGAATAGGAGCCAAAGGCGCATGAGAGCGACTTCTCATTATCGTAGTAGACACCAAAGCATAGCCCAAAATAGCAGGAAGTACCATGGCGCTCAGAAACACGATCGCCCCTGCCAAAGTGGTTCCATTCAACATCGGGCCGTAATGAGTGCGGTAAGGGTCAAAGGCTGGCAAATCCGACCTCTGGCTATCCCGAAGCGCGATCGCACGTTTGAACCTCACCCGCCTGTCGTCCAGCTTTTCTAGCAGCATCCAGCCAACTTCCGCCTCTTCTCGACACAGCTTTTGAAAAATAGCAGGATTCCGAAATAAATCGCTGTTAGCCCGCACAATTTTATACTCCACAACCGTAGTATCAGGTCTAGGATTGCCGTTAGATTGCGAATTATCTCGGCCAGCTAAATGTTCCTCTTGAGATTCGTAGCGAGTCAAAACTTCCTCCTCCTCATCGCATTGTTGCCCCATAGCGAATTGCTGGCGGTTGATGAACACCCCCGCCAGCGCAGACTGTAAACCGAGACTGCCAACCATCAAACTCCAAATCAAAATTTCAAGCATAGAAATACTTAAAACTGAAAAATTCCCAACTAAAAATAGAGATTTGCTTCGACTTTTTAACTTTCAATCTTGACTTTTCAAATAGCCTTCCATCAAACAATCTGTACCCACGGTGCGCCAAGAAACGCGCTCTAAAGTTAAAGCATCAGTCATTTTGGCAAACCCCAAATCTCCCACAGGAGTTGGAGCGTGGGAACCTCCGACAATTTTAGGAGCAATGAAAGCCATAATTTTCTGCACCGCACCGTCAGCAATTGCTTTTGCCGCCAGAGTGCCGCCACATTCCCACAGTACAGACAGAAAAGAGCGATCGTACAAATAACCCATAACATTAGTCGGTGTCAGCGGTGACAATTCCACAACTTCCACCCCTTTTGCCATCAAAAATGCTTGAAACTCCAGATTAACCCCTGGTTCAGTAAACACCAAAGTAGGGGCAAAAGAGGTTTCCCACAAACGAGCCGACTTCGGTAAATCCAGCGATCGACTCATCACCACCCGTAGGGGATTATGGCGATCGGGTTGATGGCTAGTCAATTGAGGATTATCCAAACGCACCGTATTTCCTCCCACAATCACAGCATCGCAGCCGACACGCACCCCATGTACTTCGCTCCGAGCCGCCTCGCCTGTTACCCAAGCGCTGTGACCGATAGTGCTAGCAATTTTACCGTCTAAAGTCATCGCATATTTCAAAATTCCGAAAGGACG
>RDXH01000162.1 GCA_004292745.1 Oscillatoriales cyanobacterium
TGACTAATAACTACTGACTAATGACTAATTTCAACAAAACAGAGGAGGTTTAGTTGTGGTAGTTAAAATAGCAACAGAAAGCCTCATTACCTTAGAAGGTGTCAGTAAGGTTTACCAACAACCCAACGGTCAAACAATCTCAATTTTAGAACCCATTGATTTAGAATTGCGATCGGGGGAAATAGTAGCCCTTCTCGGCCCATCTGGTTCTGGGAAATCAACATTAATGCGGATGATTGCCGGACTGATACCGCCCAGTGCGGGTCAAGTTCTTTACCACAATCGTCCTTTGGTCGGATTAAATCCAGGGATAGCAATTGTCTTTCAAAACTTTGCCCTTTATCCCTGGCTGACGGTACTAGAAAATGTAGAATTAGGCTTAAAAGCTAAAGGAGAATTGCCAGAACCGCGCCGACCAAAAGCTTTGCGAATGATTGATATTATCGGTTTGGACGGATTTGAAAATGCTTATCCGAAAGAACTTTCTGGTGGTATGCGACAGCGGGTGGGATTTGCTAGAGCTTTGGCGGTGGAACCAGAATTACTGTGCATGGATGAACCATTTTCAGCTTTAGATGTACTAACAGCAGAAAACTTGAGGTTTGAGTTATTAGATTTGTGGCTAGAAAAAAAGATTCCAACTCAAGCAGTGTTAATCGTGACTCACGGGATTGAGGAAGCAGTAATATTAGCAGATCGGATTGTAGTTTTGGGTCGCAATCCGGGGCGAATTCGCGCCGAGTTGACGGTTCCTTTGCCGCACTATCGCGATCGCAAAACTCCGCAATTTCAAGCCATCGTAGACCAGGTTTACAAAATTTTGACCAATCCCGATTTGAGTTGCGAAACAGTCCCGCAGCCAGACACTACTTTATCTCAACCTCAACCCGCTCAAAGTGCTCAATACCAATCCCTCCCCCAAGTACGAATTGGGGCTGTTGCAGGTCTTTTAGAACTATTAGAAGACCGCAAAGAGAAAGACCTCTATCGGCTTGGTCAAGAATTAATGTTAGAGGTTGACGACATTTTGCCGATCGTTGAAGCTGCAAAATTAATGGATTTTCTAGCAATCCAAGAAGGAGACCTCTTGCTGACTGCTGTTGGTTTGGAGTTCATTGCTGGTGGGATCGATCGGCGCAAACAAATTGTTCGTACCCAAATTCTGGGGAATATTCGGCTAGTACAGCAGATTTCGCGAATGCTTCAGTCCAAGCGCAATCACCGCATTTCTGAAGAATTGATTTTGGATATTCTGGAAGCCCACTTTAGCCCCAAAGAAGCAATGCGGCAATTGCAAACTGCTATGGACTGGGGTCGGTATGCTGAGTTGTATAGTTATGACGAACCGGGAGGCGAAATTTTCTTAGAATCGGAAGAGAAAGGTGAGTAATTAGTTGACAGTTGACAGTTGACAGTTGACTGTTAACTGTTGACTCTTGACTGTTGGCTGTTAACTGTTGACTGTGAACCGCTAACTGTTACCAATTCTCAATGCCCAATGCCCTGTTTGGCCAATGCCCTGTTTGGCCAATGCCCGATGCCCTGTTTGGCCAATGCCCTGTTTGGCCGATGCCCAATGCCCAATTCCCAATTCCCAATAACCAATTCTTATGACAAGACCTCTAACACCAGCTAATAAAACCTTAGAAAGGTCAACTTGGACTTGGCAAGATGCGTTGCTAATTCTAGCAATCTTATCTCTAATTTTAGTAATTGTCCAAACAGCATCTCAATTCACTGGTGACTACAACCCTAATTTCAAAATTGAGACGACACTAAGTGTCTTGCCAATATATACAGCTCAGACTCTTTTACGGATGGCAATAGCTTATTTCTTATCTCTACTTTTTACCTTAGTTTATGCTTATTATGCTTACCGTTATCCCCTAGTTGCTAAAATCTTAATTCCGTTATTAGATATTTTACAATCAATTCCGGTTTTATCTTTTTTGCCGGGAGTAGTTTTAGCGCTAATTACTTTATTTCCAGGTCAAAGAATCGGCGTAGAAATAGCATCAGTTATCCTCATATTTACAGGGATGACTTGGAATCTGACCTTTAGCTTTTATCAGTCTCTCTCTGGCATTCCCCAAGAACTTAAGGAAGCTGCTAAAGTTTACCGACTTAATGCTTGGCAGCAGTTTTGGACCCTAGAGTTACCCGCTGGTGCGATCGGGCTGGTGTGGAATAGCGTCATGTCCGTAGCTGGGGGTTGGTTCTTTTTGATTGCGATCGAGTCTTTTACTTTGGGAGAAAAAAACTTTCAACTGCCGGGACTTGGTTCCTATTTGGGTAAGGCGGCCAATGAAGGAAATTTTGGTGCGATCGGCTGGGGTTTAGCAGTTTTAATTGGTGTGATTGTAGCCATTGATTTTTTTGTATGGCAGCCTTTGATTGCTTGGGCAGAAAAGTTTAAATATCAAGCTGTGGAAGCAGCCAATGTACCTCAGTCCAATGTCTTGGATTTTTTCAGGCGATCGGCGACGCTGCGGATGTTGAAGTCTCGCCTTGCGCCGATCGGGGACAATTTCGATCGCGGTTTAGCCAGAACTTTTCCACCAGCTAGTTTACCCAAAAATCCCCAACAAAAAAATCCCCTTGGTAATTGGATTAATTGGATATTTGTCAGCGGGTTTGCCGTCATTGTACTTTGGGGAACTTGGGAAGCCGTGCTGTTGCTGCGAATGCTGAGTTTGGGCGACTGGCAAAAAGTGATTGGAGGTGCAATTTTCACAGCTTTGCGAGTCATCTGCGCCCTGTTTTTATCGCTGTTGTGGACAGTACCAGTCGGAGTGGCGATCGGTAGAAATCCGCGTTTAGCTCAGATTTTGCAACCCTTAGTACAAATAGCTGCTTCTGTACCAGCAACGGCTTTATTCCCAGTATTATTACTAGCTTTAATTCACGCGGGTGGTGGCTTACAAATTGGTTCAGTGGCCTTGATGATGTTAGGTACTATGTGGTATTTACTGTTTAATGTGATTGCCGGTGCTCAAGCAATACCTTCTGAGTTATTTGAAGCTGCACAAGTTTATAAACTCTCCCTGATTCAGCGGTGGACAAATTTAATCTTGCCTGGAATATTCCCCTATTTAATTACAGGCATTATTACGGCGGTTGGTGGTGCTTGGAATGCCAGTATTGTTAGTGAATACGTGCAGTTCAAAGGTGAAATAATTATGACTGAGGGTTTGGGAGAAACTATTTCTCAAGCGACAGCTTCCGGTAATTTTCCCTTGTTGTTGGCTGCTACTTCTGTGATGTCGCTGTTGGTTGTCTTAACTAACCGTTTAGTGTGGCGTCCGCTTTACCGTTTAGCACAAGAAAAATATCAATTGTTGGTTTAAGCAGTTACATTTAATTAGAAGGAAGAAGGAAGAGGCCACCCCCCCCCCTGCCCCCTCCCAAGGGGGGAAGATCGATGTGAAGAATAGCAAGGCAGTAAGCTTTTGAGCGATTTGGATCTTGCATTTAATTAGGTGGACTTACTTACCAAAAATAACACCAAGAAACATGATTTGTAGGATACATTTTGATTGAGATGATGAGGTATCTAAAAATCAACCTGGTTTCTCATCGGTATCAGTCTGATAACTGCAAACATTGGTGTCAATAGGTTATAGACTGGATGTAGAAACGCGGGCAACACAGGTTTAGGAGGGTGGCCAGTGACCGAAAACAATTATCAATTATCTTTGCTACCGACCTACGCGCGAAAAGAATTGCGGGAATTAGTGCGATCGCAATTAAAAGCCCTGCTGGAACAAGGAGACTGGACAGGAGCAAAAGCGATTTTGCAGCCTGTACAGGAAGCTGACATCGCTGAAGCCATCGAAGGTTTACCAGAAACTATGCAGGTAATCGCTTTTCGTTTGCTGTCAAAAGATGAGGCGATCGCAGTTTACGAATATCTCGACTCCAGCGTCCAGCAGTCTCTGTGTGAAAAATTCAAACGCCAAGAAGTCATTGACATTGTAGACAAAATGTCACCGGACGATCGCGCTAAACTATTTGACGAACTACCGGCAATATTAGTCCGTCGCCTGTTGGGTGAATTGAGCCCAACGGAACGGGAAGCGACGGCTCAACTTTTGGGTTACGAAGCTAGTACCGCCGGTCGGATCATGACCCCAGAATACATCTCTCTCAAAGAAAGCTTTACCGTCACGCAAGCTTTAGATAGAATCCGATCTTTGGCTAAGACTACAGAAACAATTTATTCTCTTTATGTCACCGATGCCGGTCGCTGTTTAACGGGTATTTTGTCCTTGCGGGATTTAGTCACTTCTCCCCTCGACAAAACTGTCGGTGAAATTATGACTCGCGAGGTGGTGTCAGTTCAAACTGGTACTGACCAAGAAGAAGTCGCTAGGCTGATCCAGCGTTATGATTTTTTGGCAGTGCCGGTAGTAGACCGGGAACAGCGTCTCGTCGGTATTATTACAGTGGATGATGCGATCGACATTTTGGAACAAGAAGCAGCTAAAGATATTTATACCTTGGGCGGTGTTCAGTCCGGCGGTGACAATTATTTTCAGACCGATTTAATCACCGTGGCTCGCAAAAGGGTAGTTTGGCTATTTGTGCTGCTCTTAACTAATACTGTTACGGGGGCAATTATTCGAGCTCAAGAAGATATTTTGCAGCAAGTTGTAGCTCTAGCAGCCTTTATTCCATTGCTCACAGGTACGGGAGGTAATGTGGGAGCCCAGTCCTCAACGGTGGTAATTCGCGGTTTGAACACCGATGAAATTACAGCCATGGGGCCGTTGAAAATAATTGTGCGCGAGGGGATGGCGGGAGCGCTGCTAGGAGCTATATTGGGGACGGTAGCCACTGTTTGGGCTTATATTCTGCAAGGGAATTTAGCAGTGGCGATGGCAGTAGGGATCAGTTTGTTGGCGATCGCAATCTTAGCTTCGATTGCAGGTTCAGCTTTGCCCTTTTTATTTCGTTCTTTGGGTTTAGACCCGGCTTTGATGTCCGCACCCTTTATCACCACCGCAGTTGATGTCCTCGGTGTCTTAATTTATTTTTCTTTAGCTCGATTAATTTTGCAGGTTTAATATATTTAAGTAGATTTAGATACATCAAAAACCCAGAGTAATTTTAAATTCGGTAATCTAGAGCCTAGCAAATATCAATTACTAATTTCTAAGTCGCAATTCCCAATTCGCAATTCCCATTTAACATATGTCCTCATCCAATTCAAAAACCAAAATCCCAAATCCCAAATTCACCAATTTATCAGAAACTGCTGAATTGTTGTTTTTGGCGGTCTCTGCCGTTGGATTAGCTGCTAGTTTGGTTTTCCAGCAGAGCATTTACGCGCAAGTGCCGATCGCCATTTCGCTACTGTTGAATTTTGTGAATCGACAGAAGTTGCAGCAGCAAATTAGGATGAGTACGGCTTCAACCTTCGATCGGGTAGATAGACACGCGACAACAACCGATCGCGCGATCGAACAATTACAAATAGCCGTAAAATCCTTAGATCAAGCTCTGCCCCAAACAGCCAACGAAAATATCAATGCTCAACCGGGAGAGAACGTACATTCTTTAATTTCAGCCGTTGAAAATATGCGTCAGCGGTTAATAATTTTAGAAAAAACCATGAAAATGATTCAAACCGAGATCGAAATTACCAGCCGCCAATTCAAACAGCGGCCAGAGTTACAGCAAGTCGAAACTTTGACCACAATCATTCTCGATTTGCAGCAATTTATCAACGAACTGCCGCAGTGGGGAAATTTGCAGCAACGACAGCTAACAGAACTTCAGCAACAAGTAGAAAAGGCTTTGGGTGAACTATCCCAAGAAATTGCTACTATTCCTAAGCAAGTACAGGAGGCGGTAGAGCGTCACGGCGGGGAAATCAACCCAAATTTGGGTTCTGGTTTAAATGGCGATCGACCTAAAAGCTATGATGTTGAAAAAATTAGACAGAAGTATCCCAGAGCTTATGTCAAGTGGAGTCGAGAAGAAGATGAGAAGTTGAAAAATGAATATGCTAGCGGTCAAAAAATTGGCGAATTAGCCAAGAAATTTCAGAGACAATCTGGGGCCATTCGTTCGCGATTGCGAAAATTAGGATTAATGGAATAATAGTAATAGGGCATTGGGAATCGGGAATCGGGAATGGTTAGAACCTCACCAATAACCAATAACTAATAACTAATAACAAAACGATCGCCCTTTTTTGCAAAAGAGCGATCGCCTAGTTTATTTATTCACCACTGGCCGACAACAGCCAGCCACTAACAGCAAATCTCAAGGTTAAAAAAAACCTTGGCTACCTCATTTTAGAAATCTTGCGGCAACAAAGAACTTAAACGATCCAACAACGGATCGGATTCCCGACGAGGAGTAACCTCAGCATCAGCAACTACATTCTTATCTGCTACAGACTCCGGCTCTACCCTGTCAGACTCTACTACTTTGGAAACTTGAGCAAAAGAAACTTGAGCAAACTGGCTATTCACACTACCCTGCAACTGCGACAACTGCGTACTCAGTTGATTCATGTGATTTTGTAGTCCTTCCAAACGGCTTAATTCCTCAGCAGAAACATTGTGCTCGAACTCAGCAAATTTGACCGCCAGTTCAGCAATACGCTGTTCCAACCGCTGAAAGCTAGGTGTAGGACCAGCCGACTCAGACACCGACAAAAACTGCCACAAAGCTTGCTTGCAGAGATTGCTGAAAGTCTGATATTTAGTCAAAGCCAGCTCTTTTTCAATAGCGGCCAGCAAAGTTTGATCGGCTGCATCTTCCGTAAACGCCACCGAGAAATTCGCCTTATTTTTTGCCCAAAGTGCCATAGGGTTCAAGCCTTAATGCGTTACTTAATAGTGGCTAGCTGAGCCTCAGCATATATAAACTGTCCCAAAGCATTGGCTTTCCGAGAAGGTTGAGCCAAGTGAGCCTTAAGATTAGCTTCTTTGAGCAAGGGTTGGAGAACTTCCCAGAAAAACTCGCCGCCCCCACCAGTCAGAACCACATCCGTCACCCGTTCTGGTAGCCACTGCACCAAACGCTCGGATAATTCGTTAGCGAAAGTCTCGCGCAAATCCTTAATAATCGGATCTAAATTAGTGGGCTTAGTAGCTCCTCTAGGACGATATAAACGCTGCCCTTCCGGCTTATTAACCGCTTCTAGTAAAGACAGAGATTGAGCATCGGCCCCTGGAATTTTGGAGGCGACTTGTTCATAGAACTTATTCATGGCGAAAGAATCGCTTTTAGAAGCAGCCCTAGCAAACCGGAAACGATCGACCATCAACAAATCAGTAGTTTGATGTCCGATATCGACTACAGCCACCGATAGTTCTGGCAACTCCGGCGAAAACTCCTTATTGTCTTGAGCTTCGCACCAAATCAGACTGCCGAACCCTTCAGGCATCACCCAAACGTGACTGATATTAATATCGACCCGCTCGCCCCGGTAAACCATCAGGTGCGGAGAGCGCAGTTGGCTGACAATTTCTTCCTTTTCCTTCTCAAACTGATCCTGGGAATAAAAGGGCAAACCTAGCACAACGGCTATGTCGCCTTTCATCTGGAAATATCCAGCACAGGAAAAAACCTTAACTAAAGCATCTACTACTTTAGACTGGTCGGCGGCGCCGAGATTAGCGCCAAAATCCGCAGCCAGTTGGCCTATAGCGTAACCCTTGCCCTGATACTCAAGCCACATATCCAACAGAGGGTCTGTGGCTTTCGACTCAAAGCTACCGCCCCGTACCTTTTCTACTGGCATAGAAGCCACGTTGGCGGGGATAAAAATAACACCATTGGGATTGCGGCTCACGCAGGCCTTAGTTGCCGTCCGACCCAAATCAGCACTAATAATCGATTTGTGAGAAGCGATCTTAGTCTGTTGCGTCAACATAGCCGAATTAGGAACAAGCTGTCTAGTTGTCATTGAAACGTTTTACCTCACTGAGCCTCACCATTATCATGCCTTATCCCTGGACACTGCCACGCTTAAAGACAGTGGGTTTTGCCGCGATTTTTCTAACTTTACCTAGATCGGCATTCAAATCAGCACCAAACATTATATTCGGGACGATCGCCTTTTATGAATTTAGATTTAGATTCTAGATATTACGGGCTATTCCACGGATTCATCAGGGCCCTGTTGTCGCCCGGATGCTTGATTGTCAGTTTTATTTTCCATCGTCTTGACCATACCCTGTTGCCTGAGAGGGCATTGTTAAGTTACATTTAGTTAAGATTCTGAGTGTTAAGTTTGCTCCCACTCCTTCGACACCGCGATCTTACCTGATTTGTCCACAATTCTAGACCCTCATAATTTATGAAAATTTCTTGGCGAACTATACTACTTTGGACTCTACCCGCCCTAGTCATCGGGTTCTTCCTGTGGCAAGGCGCTTTTGCACCCTCGCCTGCAGAAATGACCAAGAACACCGCCAGCACCCGCCTCAGCTACGGTAGATTCTTAGATTACTTAAACGCCGGTCGAGTCACCAGCGTAGACCTTTACGATGCAGGTCGGACGGCCATTGTCGAAGCTGTCGATCCCGAACTGGACAATCATGTACAGCGGTGGCGAGTGGATTTACCATCCAATGCTCCAGAATTGGTTTCCCGACTCAGAGACTCCCAAATCAGTTTCGACACTCACCCCCTGCGTAACGACAGCGCTGTGTGGGGACTCTTAGGCAATCTGGTGTTTCCTCTGCTATTAGTGGGAGGGCTGTTTTTTCTGTTCCGCCGCAACGGTGGTAACGTTCCCGGTGGCCCTGGTCAAGCGATGAATTTTGGTAAATCGAAAGCTCGCTTTCAAATGGAAGCCAAAACAGGCGTGTTGTTCGATGATGTCGCCGGCGTTGAAGAAGCAAAAGAAGAACTCGCCGAAGTCGTCACCTTCCTGAAAAAACCAGAACGGTTCACCGCAGTGGGAGCGAAAATTCCCAAGGGTGTGCTGCTAGTTGGCCCTCCCGGAACAGGTAAAACGATGCTAGCAAAAGCGATCGCAGGGGAAGCCGGCGTACCTTTCTTCAGCATCTCCGGTTCGGAATTTGTGGAAATGTTCGTAGGTGTGGGTGCTTCCCGCGTCCGAGATTTGTTTAAGAAAGCCAAGGAAAACGCTCCTTGCATCATCTTCATCGATGAAATTGATGCCGTGGGCCGTCAGCGGGGTTCCGGTATCGGCGGCGGTAATGATGAGCGCGAACAAACCCTCAACCAGTTGCTGACGGAAATGGACGGTTTTGAGGGCAATACTGGGATTATCATCATTGCGGCCACAAACCGTCCTGACGTGCTCGACTCTGCTTTGCTGCGGCCGGGACGTTTTGACCGCCAAGTGAGCGTAGATACGCCGGATATCAAGGGCAGGTTGGAGATTTTGGGGGTACACGCACGCAACAAGAAGTTGTCTGCGGAGATTTCCTTGGATGCGATCGCCCGTCGGACTCCTGGTTTTACCGGGGCTGATTTGGCAAACTTGCTCAACGAGGCTGCGATTTTAACTGCCCGTCGCCGGAAAGAAGCGATTACGATGCTGGAAATTGACGATGCAGTCGATCGCGTAGTCGCAGGTATGGAAGGCACTCCCTTGGTGGACAGCAAGAGCAAACGCTTAATTGCATACCATGAAATCGGTCACGCGATCGTCGGTACGGTGATTCAAGCCCACGATCCCGTGCAAAAAGTAACTTTAGTCCCTCGCGGACAAGCCCGTGGTTTAACATGGTTTATGCCTAGCGAAGACCAAGGTTTGATTTCGCGATCGCAAATTTTGGCACGGATTAGCGGTGCTTTGGGAGGCCGCGCGGCCGAAGAAGTAGTTTTCGGCGATGCCGAAGTAACCACCGGTGCGGGTAACGACTTGCAGCAAGTCAGCGGTATGGCGCGCCAAATGGTAACTCGCTACGGAATGTCAGACTTGGGCCCGATCGCCTTGGAAGCTCAACAAAGTGAAATTTTCCTCGGCCGCGACTACACAGCGCGATCGGAATATTCCGAAGAAATAGCCTCTCGGATTGACGGACAAGTTCGAGCAATTGTCGATCATTGCTACAATGATGCGCGCCGAATTATTCGGGAAAATCGCACAGTAATCGATCGCCTCGTTGATTTGTTGATTGAAAAAGAAACCATCGATGGTGAAGAATTCCGGCAAATTGTCGCTGAATACACCTTTGTTCCTGAAAAAGAGCAATACGTTCCTCAGCTTTAAAAAGCGAATATTCAACGAATATTGAGGGCGAATAGAATTCGCTTCTACACAAACTAAGTCCGCCTACGCGGACTAAACAAATCTAACCCGCGCAGGCGGGTTTTGTCTGTGTAGAAGCAGTAGGGAGACGGCACTGCCCAAAGCGTGTCAACTTAAGGTACAACCGATAGTCCGCCAGGGGTTGAAACCCCTGTCTCAAAGCTCAAGTCCTCTCTCTCTTGACTGAAGAACTCATTAGTCCTCTTTTAGAGGACTTTCGCTATTAGACAGGGACTTCAGTCCCCAGGCGGCGATGGAGATCTTGACACCTGCGAAGCATTAGTAGCGAAGCAAAAACTCGAAATCCAGCAACTCGAAGAGGATTTACAGCACCAGAAAGAATTGTGCGTAAATTTACGGGCACAACTCAAAGCAGTCGAAAATACTGATGATTCGGTTTCCGCAATTGAATGTGAACTTACAGACAATCGAATTGCATTAATCACATCTCTCGAAAAAGATCGGGAAATTTACAGAATTCTGATCAAAAACTATCCGAACGGCTTGATACTTTTGTTCGATCAAGATTTGCGCTACACTGTGGCTGATGGTCAAGGTTTAGCAGTCCTTGGTTTATCAAAAGAACAGTTAGAAGGCAAAACATTGTGGGAAATAGCACCACCGGAAGATTTACAATCTCTTGAATCAAAATATCGCGGTGCTTTGGCAGGAAAAGAGTATAATTTTGAATATAAATACACCAATCGCATTTATTTTACAACTATTGTACCAGTCAGAAATGACCTAGAAGCAATCATTGCTGGCATGGTTGTTATTCAAGATATCACAGAGCAAAAGCAGACAGAAATAGCGTTACAACTAATTAAAAATGATCTAAAAATTAAATATGAAAAACGTAGTGCGGACTTAAAAACTGCCAATCAACAGTTGCGAGAAGAAATTATTGACCGCTGGCGCACAGAAGAAGCTCTGAGAGAGAGTCAACAACAGCTAGAATTGTTTTTTTCTCAGTCTTTAGATGGCTTTTTTTTTGTAATGCTGGAAGAATCTGTGCAGTGGGAGAATACAGTTGATCAAGAACAAGTATTGGATTGTATATTTGCTAACGGGCGGATAACGAAGGCAAATGATGCTTTGATAGCTCAATATGGAGCTACAAGGCAAGAGTTTATTGGTCTGACACTGAACATTTTATCTTCCCACAATTTGGCTGGTGGAAGAGATGTCGTCAGGAAATTGTTTGAGGCTGGTAGAATTCACATTGAATGTGATAATCACAAGTTTGATGGGACTACTATTTGGGTGGAAGGCAACTATATTTGCATTTACGATAGTCGTGGTAGAATAGTCGGATATTTTGGTGTGCAGCGCGATATTAGCGGACGAAAAAAAGCAGAAGCAGCACTGAAAGAAAGCGAAGAAAGGTTCCGACAGCTAGCAGAAAATATCGAAAGCGTGTTTTGGACAATCGATTTTAAAGAGGACAAACTGATTTATATCAGTCCTGCTTACGAGAAGATTTGGGACAGAACCCGTGCTGATTTGTATGCTTTCCGCCAATCTTTTACAGATTTTGTTCATCCAGAAGATAGCGATGAGGTGCGGGCTGCTTTTTCTCGACTAATTGTCTGCGAAAATGGCAATGATAACGACAACGCAATAGAGTATCGAATTGTTAGGCCAGATGGGGAAATTCGCTGGATTCGCGATCGGGCTTTTCCGATTAGAAATTCAACTGGTGAAATCTACCGTATAGTTGGCATTGCAGAAGATATCAGCGATCGAAAAAGAGTACAAAAAGAACTACAAGATGCCAAGCAAATGTATCAGCAAATTCTTGATGCTATTACAGACATCATACTGGTAAAAGGGCCAGAATCTCGCATCGTCTGGGCAAACAAAGCCTTTCGCGACTATTACCAAAGGGAAAATTCGGAACTGATAGGTATCATTGACGCTGAGTTTCAAGAACCGGAATATACTCAACAAGATCTCCTCGACGATGCCAGGGTATTCAACACCGGTGAAGTTGGGCAAATATTAGAAGAACCTCTGAAAAATAGTTACGGTGAAGTCAACTATTTCGACACAATTAAATCACCAATTTTTGACACGGAAGGTAAAGTGGTAATGACCGTCGGAGTTTCTCGGAATACCACCGAACGGAAACAGGCCCAAAAAGCTCTCCGGGAAAGTGAAGAACGCTTCCGTCAGTTAGCAGAAAATATCCAAGATTCTTTCTGGCTAGTTGCTGTTGAGTTGACCGATATTTTGTATGTCAGCCCAGCTTACGAACAAATCTGGGGGCGATCGCGCGAAGATTTGTACGCCCATAACTACAATTGGATAGATTGGGTGCATCCTGAAGACCAAAACCTTTTGCATCAGTCATTTGGGCGAATCGTGGCCGGCGAATCTACTAGCACTGAATATAGGGTTTTACGTCCCGACGGCACAATTTGTTGGGTGTGCGATCGAGCTTTTCCCATTTATAATGAGTCGGGGATACTGTATCGCGTGGCTGGTATTTGCGAAGATATTAGCGATCGCAAATTTGCCGAATCGCGCCTCCAAGGAACACTGCGGGAAAAAGAAGTATTGCTCAAGGAGATTCACCACCGAGTTAAAAATAATATGCAGGTAATTTCGAGTTTGCTAGAACTTCAAGCTCAATACATTGATGATGAAGCGACGCTATTTTTATTTGAAGAAAGCCAGAGCAGGATTCATTCCATGGCTTTGATTCACGAACAACTTTATCAATCGGATAATCTGGCTCGGATCGACATTCAAAATTACGTAGAAAACTTGGTTGCTAATTTATTTCAATCTTTTGGTTTATACAACGATTCGATCCAAATAAATCTGAATATAGAGCCAATTTATTTAAATATAGAGACAGCTATTCCTTGCGGATTGATTATTAACGAGCTGGTGTCTAATTCTTTAAAATATGCTTTCATTCCCACTCGGAAGGGTGAAATCACCATTAATTTTTTGGAACTTGTAGACACTGAATTTAACTTAAGTATTCAAGACAATGGTCGAGGATTTCCCCCAGGGTTTGATGTAGAAAATACTGAAACCCTAGGATTGCGATTGGTTAAAATGTTGGCCCAGCAATTAGATGGAGAAATTACAATTGAAAGTAAGTGTGGAATCTGTTATAATATTTTGTTTAAAGAATTGAATTATCGGCGACGTATTTAAAATAATATGAATCCCCTAAACAGACCAATCCCTTTGGCTATATAGTTAAACCATTGCAACAAAAAGACTTGCGAGTGGCGATCGAGACTGCCTTGGAGAGGCATGAAATCGAAATGAAGATGCAGCAACCTCTGAAAGCTTAGGAAGCAGTCAGAGAAGCTGTGGCAGAAAAAGCGAGTTGCGAAAACCACTATATTTCCATTGCCTGCGCCGACTCACAAGGGATAATTTAAGTGACGGATTTTTGTTGGCTAGGTATCATCACCAGAGCCCAATAGGGAACTTCCGCCGGATCGACATCTGCGATCGCCCGAATTACCTGATTGGGCATTGTAGCGCGTTCGATATACAAAGCGCGATCGAACTGTCCCAACTCAATCAACACATCCCGAACCTTGGCAAAATGTCGGCCTAGTTTAATGATCACAGCAGCATCAACCAGCGCCAGTCGATCGCGCAAAACCTCAGCATCCAACGTTGCAGGCATAATACTTAACACATCATTACGATAAGTTAGCGGCACTCCCAACGCACTCGCACTAGCCATTGTCGAAGAAATTCCCGGCACAACTTC
>RDXH01000163.1 GCA_004292745.1 Oscillatoriales cyanobacterium
GAGTTTTGAAAACGAAGGCACCTGTGGAACGGGAGTTGGTTTATCGGGTGAGTGTGGCTACCGACGGTGCGATCGTCGGTTACAAATTACAGAATTCTCAAACAGTGGATGGAATGGGGGAAGCGTTATTTTCTGAGTTGCTTTACAAGCCTGTCGGCACCAGACCACCTGCGGAACCCCTAGCTGATTTCCGGGTAGTTTTTGTACCGGGTAGCAGTGTGCAAGTCAGTCCTTGGTAGGCTGGGCGGTTTAATTCTCGGTAGGGGCCGTGCCAAAAGCGCCGGCCCAGAGGGCCTGAAACTCAAACAGCCAAAAACCTTTGAACTACTTCATCGCTAAGTTCGCTAGTATTTCCCGATGCCACAATACCACCTTTTTGCATAGCATAATACCAGTCTTGCCTGACAAAATGCAAATGCTGTTCCACCAGCAAAACGGAAATACCCCTAGCAGCCACCACGCGACGTACCGCAGCTTCTATGTCTAAAATAATAGATGGTTGAATTCCTTCTGTTGGTTCATCTAAAACCAGCAACTGCGGCTCTCCCATCAAAGCTCTCGCAATCGCCAACTGTTGCTGCTGTCCTCCACTCAAATCACCACCTAGGCGATCGAGCATAGTTTTCAGCACCGGAAATAAATCAAATATTTCATCAGGAACTTCAGGATTTTTAGTCCTAGTGGATTTCGCTTCCAAACCTAACAAGAGATTTTCCTTGACAGTTAAGCGGGGAATAATTTCCCGTCCTTGAGGTACATAACCAATACCCATTTTCGCGCGCTGGTGAGTCAACTTAGAAACAATAGATTGGCCTCCAAAATTAATAGTGCCACTGCGAGGTTGCAGCAAACCCATTAAAGTTTTGAGCATAGTAGTTTTGCCCACACCATTACGGCCGATTAAGCACACCATTTGCCCAGCTTTGACACTTAAATCGACATCGCGGAGGATGTGACTTTCGCCATAGTATACATTTAAATTAGAAACTTGTAGCATAGGGTTATTTGTTATTTGTGATTTGTTAGTTGCTACTGACAACTGATATCGTTGACTGTTGTATTGGAATGATTTAACCGCGAAGGCGCTTATGACGCAAAGGAAGAGAAGAGAGAGTTTAATACAGGACGATGAAGAGAGGATTTTATATGATATCGTTGACTGTTGTATTGGAATGATTTAACCGCAGAGAGCGCAGAGGACACAGAGGGAGAGAATGGAGAGATGAATAATTCCGATCGAGAGAGGATTTGATAGGACTATTCTTCTGGTTTGCCTAAATATACCTCAATTACGCGATCGTCATTTTGCACCTCATCCATAGTTCCTTCACACAAAACTGCGCCCTGATGCAGCAGAGAAATTAGCAAATCTCCCGTTAATGCTGTTTCCTCATCAGTCAAACCCGCCACAGGTTCATCTACCAACAACAAATCCGGAGATTGCGCCACCAACATTCCAATTTCCAACCACTGCTTTTCGCCATGAGAAAGCAAACCAGCCGAAAGATCCGCTTTATTCACTAAACCAATAGTTTCTAACAAACCAGCCACCGTGCGTTTTTCTGCGACAGGAGTTGGCTTGAACAGCGTGGGAAAGACATTTTTATTACTGTTACAAGACAACTCTAAATTTTCGCGAGGTGTTAAATTCAGAAAAACTCGCGGTGTCTGAAACTTACGACCAATTCCTAAACGTGAAATGCTATCTTCTGACAAGCCACGCAAATTCCGACCTTTAAACAGTACCCGTCCTTCCGTCGGCTGCACCTTCCCGGTAATCGCGTCGAGAAAAGTTGTTTTTCCCGCGCCATTGGGCCCAATTACTACCCGTAATTCCCCCGCATCCATGCTAAAAGTTAAACCGTTAATTGCCTTGAATCCATCAAAACTGACAGTCAAGTTTTCTATTTCTAATACTTTTCCATTCATTGCCTATTTTTCTCCTATGCTGCGTCAGTTAACAGTCTGTATGTAAGCCGGAAAATCTGCGGGATGACGCACTCTACACAACCAAATAAAAAGTTCTTGTTCTCTCAGGTAAAATTGCTAGAACTGCTCGAAACAGGAGTAGGAGCAGCGGCCAAAATTCGCTCAGCTAACTTGGAGAGTGGCAGACTTTGAATGTAAACTTTACCAGGCCCAGTCATCTTAGCCAAAAACAAGCCTTCACCTCCAAATAAAGCATTTTTAAACCCACCGATAAATTGAATGTCGTAGTCCACCGTGGGAGCAAAAGCTACTAAACAGCCCGTATCTACCCGCAACACTTCGCCCACTCCCAAATTTTTCTCAACAATGGTTCCTCCGGCGTGGACAAAAGCTAGGCCGTCACCCTGCAATTTTTGTAAAATGAAGCCTTCTCCACCAAAGAAACCTGCTCCGAGTCGTTTGGTAAATGCCACCTCAATTTCAATACCGTTGGCGGCGCACAGAAACGAGTCTTTTTGACACAGAAACTTGCCACCTAGTTTAGCTAAATCAAGGGGAATTACTTTACCAGGATAGGGGGCTGCAAAAGCTACTCGCGCTTTGCTTCTGCCATTGTTTACAAAGGTTGTGATGAAGAAACCAGCCCCGGTAAACATCCGTTTAAATCCTTGAAATAAGCCACCTGTAGAAGTTTGCATTTCGATGCCGCCTTCCATGTATGTCATGGTTCCAGCTTCAGCCCGAACACCTTCTTGGGGGTCAAGTTCTATTTCAATTAGTTGCAAGTCGTCGCCGTAGATTTTGTAATCAATAATATCTGCCATACTTTGCCTCTAAATTTGCCTAAACTTTACCATAATCATTGTTCCAGTTCTTCTTTTTCATGGAGGATTTCGGGGTCTTGTTCCAGGCTGGGGTAGGTAGATACATACCTGGGTTTTCTGAATAAGCGGCGGATTAGGTCAAAGCCTTGCTGTTGGAGCCATCCGACTAAGCCATCGGGGAGGACGGTGACTACTATTAAGAATAGTGCCCCTTGGAAAAACAGCCAGACTTCGGGGAATTGTTCGCTCAAGAAACTTTTGCCAAAGTTGACTAACAGGGTTCCTAATACGGCTCCAGATAATGTGGCACGACCTCCTACTGCTACCCAAATTACCATTTCAATGGAAAAGGCAATGTCCATTGCTTTTGGCGAAATAATTCCGGTTTGTACAGTATATAATGCGCCGGCAATACCTGCCATAGCTGCTGAAATTGCAAATACTAAAACTTTAAATCCTGTGGGATTGTAACCAGAGAAACGGAGACGAACTTCGTCGTCGCGAATGGCGATTAGTAGGCGGCCAAAACGCCCGGTTGTTAACCAGCGGCATAGGGCGTAAGTTGCTCCTAGAAATAGTATAGTAAGAAGGTAGAAAATATATTGGGTATCTCGGTCATTGACTATGGCTCCGAATATGGTTTTAAAGTCTGTTAAACCGTTGGTGCCGTTAATCAGTTTTTGTTGGCCGTTGAAAAAGTTAAAAAATACGATGGTTGCTGCTTGGGTGAGAATGGAAAAGTAAACGCCTCGAATCCGATTTCGGAATACTAAGTAACCCAAGATTGCACCCAGTAAGCCTGGGATGAGAATTACTGCTAGTGCTGAGAAGGGAAAGGAATAGAATGGTTGCCAAAACCATGGCAGTTCGGTAACGCCATATAGGTTCATAAATTCTGGCAATTGACTGCTGGCTGTTGGGGGAATTTGCAGTTTTAGGTACATGGCAAATGCGTAGCCGCCGATCGCAAAAAATACGCCATGCCCTAAACTAAGTAAACCTGTGTATCCCCAGATTAAATCAATACCGAGTGCTGCAATTGCTAGGGCTAAAAATCGTCCCAATTGGTTGAGGCGAACATCGGGAAGTATGCCTGGGATCAGTAATATGAGTATAAGTGCGATCGCCCCGACAATCACTGCTTCTTGTAGCCACGCCTTTCTAGTTAAATTATTCATGGTTAATCAACTTTAAGATTGGGAAATTTTCAATTTTCCACCGTGCGTCCTTTTTGTGGGAAAATCCCTCCTGGCCGCACTTGTAGAAAAGCCATAATTAAGGCAAATACCATTACTTTTGCCATGCTGGTGGTGGCGAAAAAAGTGAAGAAATCCGCTAAAGGCTTGATAGGAGTCAAGATGGTTGCTATGGTTCCTGAACCGATCAGGTAATTTGCAGTGCCGATCGCGATCGCAGCAACCACAGTCCCCACAATCTTACCAACACCGCCCACAACCACAACCATAAAAGTATCAACCACATAATTCTGCCCCGTATTTGGTCCGACAGAACCCAGCAAACTAATCGCGCAGCCAGCAACACCAGCCAAACCAGAACCCAAAGCAAAAGTCAGCGCGTCTACTTGCTCCGTAGGAATCCCCAAACAAGCACTCATGCTGCGATTTTGAGTAACAGAGCGAATCCGAAGCCCCCACACAGATTTTTGCAAAAATAAGTAAATTCCCGCCAAACAAACCGCCGTTAACACAATAATAAAAAGTCGCGCATAGGGCAACTGAAAATTGCCCAGAGGTATGCCACCCCGCAGCCATCCAGGTGCTGTCACATCCACATTTTGAGCACCAAACCAAGGTTTAGTGACAGCCAGTTTGTAAGTTTCACCTAAAAACGCACTCACCGCCCAAGAAATACCCAAAGAAAGAGGCAAAAGAATCGCGATAATTCCGTTACGAACTCTCTCGAAATCGGGGCGACGTTTTAGTACCTGCAAACCGCCAAAAAACAGTAAACAAAACACCCCAATTCCAGCGACGAGCACCCCACTGACGCTGCGGACAAACTGCTGTAAAATTAAACTTACACCCCAAGTTGCTAGTAAAGTTTCTAGCGGCCGCCCATACAGATAGCGAATCACACCGCGTTCCAGAATTAATCCTACCAGTGCCGCCACTAAAAAAGCTAAGGGGAGGGCAAATAAAATATAGGTTTCAAAAGCAAATCCTCCGATACCTTTGAATACATTTTGCACTACAAAAGTTGTGTAAGCGCCCAGCATCATTAACTCACCGTGAGCCATATTAATCACGCCCATCAGGCCGAAAATAATGGCTAATCCCAAGGCTGAAATCAGCAAAACAGCACCGATGCTAATCCCGTTAAATAAACCGTCTAATATCTCCACTTTTTTGCCTCTTATTTGTTTACATAAAATCTTGGCTTTAGAGGTAATTTGTAATTATGTCACCTATTTCACTAGGTTTACTTCATTCAACCTAAAATTATCTGCTGCGATTTCCCAGACTTATGGGATAAGTCTGGGATCTGGGTTAGGATTTCCCTACTTAGGTCGCTTTAAATTTGCCTCCTTTGGCGGGGTCAGACCAATCGCAGGAAAAGCCTTTAGTTTCTGCTACAAATTGATTCCAAGGAATCGGTTTCACTGCTTCTGGGGTAGCAAAAGCTATCTTAAACAAACCGTCTTCTCTCACTTCGCCTAACCGCACAAATTTCGATAGGTGATGGTTTGTCTCCAGGGTTACTTTACCTCCCGGTGCGTCAAAAGTTTGACCCAAAGCTGCCGCCCGCACTTTGTCTAAATCGTCTGCTGTCCCTGCTTTTTCGACGGCTTGCTTCCAGAGGTAAACCATGATGTAAGCTGCTTCCATCGGGTCATTGGTTACTCTATCTTTGCCGTATTTTGCCTTGAAAGCTTCCACAAATTTTGTATTTGCGGGAGATTCCACAGTCATGAAGTAATTCCAGGCTGCATAGTGACCTTTGAGATATTCTACACCGATCGCCTTTACTTCTTCTTCGGCAATACTGACCGACATCGACGGATACTTATCCGGTCCCAAACCTGCACCCTGTAAGCCTTTGAAAAATGCCACGTTGCTGTCACCGTTTAGGGAATTAAAAATGACACCACCGTCAGGTAAAGCAGCCTTGATTTTCGTAATAATTGGGGTTACTTCTGTACCACCCAAAGGAATGTAATCTTCCCCAACTAATTCGCCACCTTTGGCTGCTAGCTGTGCTTTGATAATCGTATTTGCGGTGCGCGGAAAAACGTAGTCTGACCCGACTAAAAAGAATTTTTTGCCTTTATTTTCTAGCAGCCAGTCAACGGCTGGTTCGATTTGCTGGTTGGGAGCGGCCCCGGTATAGAAAATATTCTTGGAACACTCTTGACCCTCGTATTGTACGGGATACCACAGCATATGATTTTTTTCTTCAAATACTGGCAATACTGCTTTGCGACTGGCGGAAGTCCAGCAGCCGAAGACAGTGACAACTTTGTCTTGGTCGATCAATTTTTTGGCTTTTTCGGCAAAAGTTGGCCAGTCTGAATTGCCGTCTTCAACTACTGCTTCTATTTGTTTTCCGAGGACACCACCAGCTTTATTGATTTCTTCAATTGCTAATTTTTCAGCATCGACCACACTATTTTCACTAATTGACATAGTGCCGCTTAATGAGTGCAAAATACCTACTTTGATGGTGTTGCCGCTGCTGGCCGGGGAACCTGGTGTGGTAGTGGGAGAAGCTGAAGCTTGGGGAGTTGCTGTTGGGCTTGGTGTTCTACAAGCTTTTAGAAATAAACTGGATGTGAGAGTTGCAGAACTGTATAAAAGAAACTTCCGCCGATCGAATCGCTTAGTCATTTTTTTTGGTTACTCCTGAATATTTGACACTTCCCGGTGACGCTAAGGCGGGGATTTTTGACAATTTGCACCCTTAATATCCCTATTTCTAGGGTTTTGGGGCGAAATTTTTATAAGTTAGACGAGTAAAAATCCTATCACATCGCGGCTCTATATTAATCCTGGGTTCCCAGGGATGTTGTATGTTGCGATACAAAATGTCTAGTACCTGGAATCACTCACAAGTCAGAAGCAACAAGGTGAAATATTGAAGGGAATTTTATGGAGAATAGCGGACTCGAACCGCTGGCCTCTGCGGTGCGATCGCAGCGCTCTACCAACTGAGCTAATTCCCCTGATTGATGTTGAAGTTAGGATTTTAGATTTGGGATTGCCCAATCTAAAAGCTTTATAGGTTGCGATCGCTCTCACTTTCGCACACAGTTACTTATATTAACACGTAATTGCCAATTATGTAAAGCCTACTTTGCTTTCGGTTCTTTTGACCTCAACGATCGCGCCTACCGCCACGTAGTAGAAGGGAAAAAGGGTCCGGCACCGCGAAACTGAGCCGGACCAATGAACACAGCGCCAAGGTGAGTGCTATAGAACCCATTTGACATCTTTGAGGCGGCAAGCCTTATAATCATCAGCCTCATCAAACACAGATTAACGTTCATGTGGTGTAGGGATGAAGCTTTCGAGGGAACAATCGCTCAGAACAACCCGATTTTTGATGTCCAAATGCTTCATCCGACCCTGGATGGGCGATTTAAAAGATCTCAAATGGGTTCTATATGTTGACAGTTTCTTAGCCTATTCTTTGAGCTTCCAACCAGGTTTGACCACTTGTCGGGAACGGGCAATTACTAAACAATCATTGGGCACATCTTCCGTTACCACAGAACCCGCCGCCACGGTAACATCTTCACCCAGAATAATGGGTGCGACCAGGACACTATTAGAACCTGTTTTGGTCCGATCGCCTATATGAGTTTTGTGCTTATTCACTCCGTCATAATTGGCGGTAATTGTCCCAGCACCGATATTGACTTTCTCTCCCAAAGTCGCGTCGCCTAAATAAGATAAGTGAGCAACATTTGTGCGATCGCCTATTTGAGTATTTTTCAATTCTACAAAATTTCCCACCCGACAATTCGCGCCAACTTCTGCATGACCACGCAAATGTGCGTAGGGTCCAATCCTTGAATTATCAGATACAATACTATCAGAAACTACGGCATAAAGTACAGTTGCATTTTTACCAATTTGACTGTTTTCAATCAAACTGCCTGGACCGATGCGACTACCACTAGCAATGGAAGTTTTACCTCGTAAATGGGTTTGTGGTTCCAGGATCACATCCGGCTGCAACTCTACAGTATCATCGATGGTAATGCTATTCGGGTCGATCAGGGTTACTCCCGCAGCCATCCACTTGTCCTTGATGCGCATTTGCAAAATATCCGCAAGTGTGGCTAAGTGTTTGCGATCGTTAATGCCCAATATTTCCCGCTCGTCTGCTACATCCATCGCCATCACCGGTGCCATGTATTTCACCGTATCAGTAAGGTAATATTCTTGTTGGTTATTGTCTGCCTTCAATTGGGGCAAGACTTTTTCCAAATGTGGCCAGTGAAAACAATAAACACCTGCATTAATCCGACAATTTTCTTTTTGAGCGGTTGTGCAATCGCGGTCTTCTACAATTTCTGTTACCAAGTTTTGACTATCTGTAAACACTCGACCGTATCCTTGAGGATTCGCCAAATTAGCTGTTAACAAAGTAGCCGAATTTTGGTGTTTTTGGTGAGTTTCTACTAATTCCTTGAGAGTTTGCGATCGCAACAAAGGCACATCCCCATTTAAAACCAGTAAATCTCCCGTAAATCCCTCTAAATGAGGCAGTAGTTGTTGAATAGCGTGACCAGTTCCCAATTGTTCAGTTTGTTCGACAAATTCTAAGGCTGGCAATTTAGCATTTTCCGGTTCTAATTCTGGATTTTCCAGGAGTGCTTTTTTAACCAGTTCGCTGCGATAACCGACGATGACCAGTCGCCGGGAAATTTCAATTTCTTGACAACTGTTAAGGACTCGTTCAACTAGAGTTCGACCGCCCAATTCTTGTAAAACTTTGGGCAAGTCGGATTTCATGCGCGTGCCACGTCCAGCCGCTAAGATTGCTATTGCTATCATTTTGCGATCGATTAATCTAGTATGTGTTAAACATTTTGGCTGATGATAGGTATGTCGCTCTAATTAAACATCAAATCCGATCGCCCTCTCCTCTCTCCGACTTGTTTCAGAATTAGGGGTTCTGGATCTGCTGTTTTTTTTAGCCGTTGCTCACCGATCGCTAGCCATCGGTCAATTGTACTGCGAGGGCACAATTTTTTAATCTCCAATCTGAAAGGGAAAATTCCTTCGGGCGATATTTTTTATCGACGGATGTCAACGACAACTCAGCCTAGGTGGCTTAAGCAGCTTGGCTGTGCACCACCACACTCCTGTTGAGTTCCATAGGAGGGGAGTATCCCAATTTTGTATGGGTGAAGCATTCCGGCCGACAATTTATTAGTGATAACCAGAGATTTACAGCGGGAATGCTTCACCCCTACGAATATATTTGCAAAACACAGATGCACCCCATAGGAGAGGGAAAAATCTACCGGGATAGGGAAATATCGGAAAGCCACCGGATCGATCCGTAGACTCGCAGCCTTCAAAACTCCCATCCCCAATCCTTGACTCCTAAATTTTCAATCGATCTCGCTAGTTTCGACACTTCTGGATTATACTGTTGTAAAATTTCAATTATTGTGCTTTAACATCAACAAAAATTTTCACCTATAGGAAGGGGAAGTCCCGCACTCTATCGGTTTACCGGATAGAGTGACGGGATGAAAGTAATCCCGAAAATAAATTGAGTGATAGCGAATCAATTATCCAAAAATCAGGTTTTCAGCTATGACAGAGCTTAATTTTCAGGAACTTGCCAAACAGGGAAATCCGGAGGCGATCGCCTCTTGGCTCCAGAGTCAGTTACAATCTGAAGACATCACAGTGACAGTTAATCTCAAGGGCGATTATTTGGAAGTATTTCTGGATGCTTCGCCCGTACCTGCACCAGATACATCAGTAGATTTTGTCCGCAAGGAATTAACCGATTTGCAGCCAAAATCGATTCGCTTGGTGAAAGTTGAGGGTCGAGAAATTGGTCAGGCTGTGTCTGATTGGAGTCAAGAATTTATTTTAGAACACCCAAGTATTGCTCAAGAAAATAATCCTGAAAAATCCTTGACAAATACAATAGTTGCTAATCAGGAAAACCTCATGGAAACTGCGAAAAATATGGAGGCGACACAGCCGGAAATGAAAGAATTAGAGAATAGACTGCGATCGACTTTTATGGTAGTCGGGATGGTGACAGGTATTTTGGCGATCGCCGTCGTAGCCTTTGTTGGTAAACTTTTAAACGAACCAGCAGGAAATGCGGGCAAAAATCTAGAGGAAACAACGACTGTAGCAACAGTACCAGATCCTTTTCGAGAGGCAGTTAACAGTGCAGTAAAAGCAGCAGAATTAGGGAGAGCAGCCAAAACCAAAGAGGAATGGAATTTAGTTGCCAATAACTGGCAAGAAGCCATCTCTTTGATGAGAAGAGTACCCCAATCAAGTCCTCACCATGAACTAGCTCAGACAAAAGTAGCTGAGTATCAAAAATATTTGATTTATGCTCAAGAATCAGCAGTAACTCTGCCTTCCCCAACTCCCACAACAGCCACGGGTGAAAAAGAATCAGCAGAAAAATCAGCTAAAAAGTCAAATTCCGAAAAAGAAACCACTGAAAAATCAACTAAAAAATCCAATTCCGAAAAAGAAGCCACTGAAAAATCAACTAAAAAATCCAATTCCGAAAAAGAAGCCACTGAAAAATCAACTAAAAAATCCAATTCCGAAAAAGAATCTAATGAAAAAGCAAATAGGAAATCTAATCCTGAAAAATAAGGTGATGAAAAAAGCAGCTTATTTTCTAGAGATGTTCCAACTTATCGCCGTTCAAACACAGTAATTTTTCAATCAATATGACAGACACCAATTTGATAGTTAATCCTGAATGGTTAGCCGCCAATACCGAGAATCAGCAAGTTGTAATTATTGACTGTCGGTTTTCTCTAGCCGATGCAGAATTGGGACAAAAACAATATCAAGAAAGTCACATTCCCGGAGCTTTTTATTTAGATTTAAACCAAGATCTCGCTAGTCCTGTTGAAAAACATGGTGGCAGACATCCGCTGCCAAATATTACAGAATTAGCAGATAAATTGAGTGCTATTGGCATTAATTATCAAGAAACTTTAGTCGTTGCCTATGACGATTCGCGGTTGGCTTTTGCGGCTCGGTTGTGGTGGCTGCTGCGATATATGGGACACAGTAAAGTAGCCTTGTTAGATGGGGGTTTCACTGGCTGGAAAGCGGCCCGATATCCGGTGACAAATGTTTTGCCAAAACCTCGTGAGGGTAAATTTGTTCCCCAATTGCGATCGGACCTGATTGTTGATATTGAGCGGGTAAAAGCACTAAAAGACTTACCGGGAAAGGTTTTGGTTGATTCACGGGAGAACGATCGATATCTTGGCCTCCGGGAGCCGATCGACCCCATTGCAGGTCACATTCCCGGTGCTGTCAACTATCCTTGGCAACAGGTGACAGATGAGACAGGAAAAGTGCGATCGACTTCCGCACAAAAGCAACTTTGGACAGAATTAGCCACCGCCGAAGAAATTATGGTTTATTGCGGTTCCGGGGTAACAGCTTGCGTGAACTTATTGTCTTTAGAAATAGCCGGAATTCCCCATGCTAAACTTTATCCAGGTAGCTGGAGTGACTGGTGTTCCTATCAATAAGGGACGTAAAAAAACTGGGCGCACCTCAGTTTTGCAAATATAGCAGTCCTTGCAGGAGTCGTAAAGTTTTTTACCCCACCCCAACCCGGACCTTATGAAGGTCCGGGAGTAAGAAATTCACAAATGATTTAGGATTTTGTCTGCGGTCATGCTATAGCAAAGTGCAGTTGAATTGTAAGCCACGAGGGCTACGACCAGCCAAAGACAGTAACTCATATTCTTCTCTCCTCTTCCTTCGTGGCATAAGCGTCTTCGCGGTTCAACAATTCCGTACTGTGGCAATTTTGCGCTATGTTAGACAACAAAATCTCAAGCGTACACAAGTGAAATATTTCTTCTTATCCGACGGTTGGACGATCGGGCGCGTCTGGGGAGTAGGTGGTTTGTGGACAGATGCCGGCTGGAGACGCCAACCAGACATTACACAACTTAACGTCTGCCTCTGGGACCAAAAGGAAAAAATGTGGCTCTACCGCGTAGAAGATGCCGTACTCATGGTAGAGGTTAAACCGACAGTCCCTCCAGACAATACCGATCCCGCCAAAAATATCGGCAGTGTCGTACTGACCAGACTCATCGATGCCGAGCAAGTAATCGATCGCCTTGGGACTATTTCCGCCAACTGTCAAATCGGCAACCCCCAATGAATGTCAGGCCGACATATTGCAATCGGTTCTAAGACTCGATACACTTCGTTAAATAACTTTCATTTTTACGCCTCCATTCTCGAAGGCAGAAAGCAGAAGGCAAAAAGCAGGATTTAAAGCCCGCAGGTAACTGCTCAGGAATTAAAATCTGATTTTTGATTCAAAATAGACATCATCACTTACACATTGGAGCAACGCAGTCAATGGGATTACCCTGGTATCGCGTACACACAGTCGTCTTAAATGACCCAGGCCGATTGATTTCTGTACACTTAATGCACACAGCCCTCGTGGCAGGCTGGGCCGGCTCAATGGCCCTTTACGAATTAGCAGTTTTCGATCCCACAGACCCAGTTCTCAACCCCATGTGGCGTCAAGGGATGTTCGTGCTACCCTTTATGACTCGTTTAGGAGTCACCGGTTCTTGGGGTGGTTGGAGCATTACGGGCGAAGGTAACGTCGATCCGGGCTACTGGTCCTTTGAAGGCGTCGCCGCTGCCCACATCATCCTCTCTGGCTTGCTGTTTTTAGCAGCAGTCTGGCACTGGGTATTTTGGGACTTGGAACTCTTCAGAGACCCCCGCACTGGCGAACCCGCCCTGGATTTGCCAAAAATGTTTGGCATTCACTTGTTCCTCTCTGGCTTACTTTGCTTCGGCTTTGGTGCTTTTCACCTGTCTGGACTCTTCGGACCTGGAATGTGGGTTTCTGACCCCTACGGTCTGACCGGTCACGTCCAGCCAGTGGCACCTGCTTGGGGCCCTGAAGGCTTCGATCCGTTCAATCCAGGTGGCATCGTGGCTCACCACATTGCAGCGGGTGTAGTCGGCGTGATTGCTGGTTTGTTCCACTTGACCGTGCGCCCACCGGAACGGCTTTACAAAGCTCTGCGGATGGGGAATATCGAAACTGTGCTTTCTAGCAGTATCGCTGCTGTGTTCTTTGCAGCTTTTGTGGTGGCTGGTACCATGTGGTACGGTTCGGCTGCTACTCCGATCGAACTTTTTGGCCCGACTCGCTATCAGTGGGATGGCGGCTACTTCCAACAAGAAATCGATCGCCGAGCCCAAGCTAGTTTAGCCGGTGGCGCTAGTTTCCAAGAAGCTTACGAGAAAATTCCGGAAAAATTGGCTTTCTACGACTACGTGGGCAACTCTCCTGCTAAAGGTGGTTTGTTCCGCGCCGGCGCGATGGTTAATGGCGACGGTATTGCTAAATCTTGGCTGGGCCATCCAGTATTTACTGACAGCGAAGGTCGGGTATTGTCGGTTCGCCGTCTCCCCAACTTCTTTGAAACTTTCCCTGTGATTTTGACCGACAAAGATGGCATCGTTCGCGCTGACATTCCCTTCCGTCGTGCTGAATCTAAATACAGCTTTGAACAAAGTGGAGTTACTGTCACTTTCTACGGTGGCGAATATAACGGTCAAACCTTTAGCAGTCCTTTGGATGTTAAGAAGTTTGCTCGCGCCGCCCAAAAGGGTGAGGTATTTGAATTCGATCGCGAAACTTTGAAGTCTGACGGGGTTTTCCGTACTTCTACTCGTGGTTGGTTCACTTTTGGACACGCTTGCTTTGCTTTGCTGTTCTTCTTCGGCCACATTTGGCACGGTTCTCGGACAATCTTCCGCGACGTGTTTGCTGGAGTTGAAGCTGACATGGAAGAACAAGTCGAGTGGGGCTTGTTCCAAAAGTTGGGCGACGTAACGACAAGAAGAGAAGAATCTATCTAGGTTTCTCTCACTATTGGACACCGGGAATTTTTCCCGGTGTTGCAAAAACCCGGTTTCTTCAAGAAACCGGGTTTTTTTATTTAGCAAGAAAAGGAACGATAATTGAGATAAAATAACATAGCAAGGGAAGATAGGGAAAATTTAACATGGAAAGCGTTGCTTACATTTTGATTCTGGCTTTGGCATTAGGTGTACTATTTTTTGCGATCGCCTTCCGGGAACCACCCCGCATTGGCAAATAAGCCGATCGATATTTCTAGTCCAGCAATTCATCTGACTCTCGCGAGAGTCAGATGAATTGCGATTTTATGGCAACGCCTGTAAAAATCAGCAATCATGCGCTGTTCCTCCTGTCAACATACCAATAGTCGCGTTCTCGAATCGCGTTCAGCCGAATCTGGTCAAAGTATTCGGCGGCGACGCGAGTGTCTCAATTGCCAGCATCGCTTCACAACTTACGAACGTATAGAATTTGTGCCGATTACAGTAATTAAACGGGATGGTAAACGCGAATCTTTCGATCGCTCAAAGTTAGTCAGGGGACTGGTTAGGGCCTGCGAAAAAACGGGTTTGTCTTCCGGGCAACTAGAAACTCTGGCAGAAGAAATTGAAGCCCAACTCCAAGCTCGATCGCTCCGGGAAGTCACTAGCTCGGACATTGGAGAATTAGTATTATTACATCTGCGGCCACTGAGCGAAGTCGCTTATGTCCGTTTCGCCTCTGTATATCGGCAATTTCGAGGCATCCGAGATTTTGTAGATACCCTAAATCACCTTCAGAGTCCCCTCATCGAAGCTTTGTGTCCAGAAACTCCCTCCGAAAATGACCCAGATTTGTCGGAACCGGATGAGTTGACGGTTGACTTAGGACACGGCAATGCCCAAAGCGTGTCAACTTAAGGTAAAACCCAGTCAGAGAATACTGTTTGACGATTCAGGCCTGATCCCCCCTAGCCCCCCTTAAGAAGGGGGGGACAAGACTCTTCTCAAAGTCCCCCATCCCCCATCCCCCATCCCCCCTTGGGGGGGGGTGGGGGGGCAGGGCAGGGCTGTTTCATTCTCAAACAAATCATCGTTTTGTAGGGGTAGTGGATGGTGCGTGCCTACCCTCCTCATCCACGATTTTGTAGGTGTTTCAGG
>RDXH01000397.1 GCA_004292745.1 Oscillatoriales cyanobacterium
TACTGGCGGGATTTCCGTTATCGTTACCGCGTATTTCATGAAATAGAGCCATTTATCTGCTAGAGTTTCTAGTTGGTCTACTGTTTTGGTGAATTTTGGCAATTCTACAAATACTAACTTGAGATCGTTATCGGGATAGGGTAAGTTAGAAATCTCTTCTTTGTAGACAAATCTCGAAATTAAGTTGTTGCTATTTTTAAACATCTCAAAATCAGTTATTGTTAAGGCAATTACTGGTCTGAGCATTCGATATCCTTGTCCTTTCTGCAATTGGGAGGCGTAGGTTTTGGCGGCGTTGTACAAGATTCTTTGTCCGAAAGATTCGACGTTTAATACCTGCATTTCAATGATGACTAGAGTGTCGTCGGCAAGCTGGGCTTTGACATCTAAAGAGGAGTCTTTTAAACCTTCGACTTTGGGAGGTAAGTTAGGGTCGATAATTTCTAAGTCTTCAATGGTAGGATTGCCCTCGTAAATTATGGCGTTGAGAAAGCTGATCAGAATGTTTTTGCTTTCTGAGGAACCAAATATCTTTTTGAAGGCGTAATCGGTTTTGGGGTTGATGAATGTCATTGTGGGAGTCGAGAATTGCGATCGCTATCTCGATTGTATCAATAGGGCGATGGCTACGCCCCGGCCCCGGCCTACGAAGTTGATGGGCGATCGCACGATTCCCAAACATCAGGTTTATGAAATGCGATCGCCCTACTCGTCAGTAGCTTCAATTCTTCTGCAACCATTTTGTCAGCACGCGCATCCACTGGCCCGTATTCGGTGCACGCTGCCAGTCGCTCCAATCTGCCATTTGGGCAAAACCTAGTCGCACCAGCCAATTTACTACGGCGGTTATGCCTTGGCGGGAGCCAACAACCATGATACGCACAGGTTCCCGGTTTTCTCGATCGTCCGTGGGATCTGCGTCTTGTTGGGTGTCGCTGGGCGGTTCGGTTAGAAAGTCTTTAGCCATTGGGAAGTCCTCATCTTCAAAATCAACCAATAACTACATATATGTAGTTACCTCTATCATACTGCAATAACTACATATATGTAGTTATTTACGGTTGGGGCATCCCTTGGCATCATGGGGTGCATGGGAAAAGCTGGTCGAGTTCTGAGAGATGTGCTGAACACCTATGGCATTAGCCAAAACAAATTGGCGATCGCAATGGGTGTGCGAAGTTCTGTTGTCTATCGTTGGTTTAATGAGCTCATCGATCCAACGGGAGACACGCTTGTGAAGATGGTTGTGGCGTTAAAGTTGCTCGATATAGATGCAGCGCGGGAGTTTGTGCAGCGCTATTTGGGTGAGATTTTGGAGGATGAGGGTGAGGGTGAGGTCGAGCGATCTACAAACACAGAATAGACTTATTGTTCAGAAGGTCGATCGAGCTTTTCCAGATAGACGCGATTGGAAGTACAATAAAGTTGAAGAATCTCGGTAGAGCGGCATCAAGTTAACCGCATTGTTTACGAGCCAATAAATGAGGTGATTGTGCAATGGATAAACTAGAGCATTATCGTCAGTGGATTCAAGCATTATTGACTGAATATGTGGCAACTCCGGTCTCCAATGGTGCGATCGAATCGCAAATAATTTTTGATACGCAGCGGGATCATTATCAAGTGACGAATGTTGGTTGGGATGGACATCGGCGGGTGTATGGATGCGTGCTGCATTTAGATATTAAGGATGGCAAGATTTGGTTGCAGCAGAATACAACGGAGATGCGAGTGGCGCACGAGTTGGTGGCAATGGGTGTGGCAAAGGAGGATATTATCTTGGGATTTCAAGCAACCTATGTGCGCGAGTACACGGGCTTTGGAGTGGCTTAG
>RDXH01000398.1 GCA_004292745.1 Oscillatoriales cyanobacterium
CAATGGGCGCAGCGATGAGCCTGT
Source organism: Oscillatoriales cyanobacterium (assembly GCA_004292745.1). GTDB lineage: Bacteria > Cyanobacteriota > Cyanobacteriia > Cyanobacteriales > Microcoleaceae > Microcoleus > Microcoleus anatoxicus. The sequence continues at coordinate 25 of RDXH01000398.1, forward strand.
CCGTTAATTAACCAGACATCCGGCACGCTATCAAAAAAGGTGTCAACAATCGTTCCCTGTAAAGGGGTTAAATCGTTGTCACCTAAGTAGTCTAAAAGTTGATGTTCTCCAATGAGCGATCGACTGCCAAATAGCGATCGCAAAGCCGTATAAGCCTTGTGCTGGCGGCGAATTCCCAATCGTTCAGTTGCCTCGCGCAACCGTTCGTACAGGCGATGTTCGATAACATTATCTTCACCAAAAGAGCCTCCGATATTGGCAATTTCAGCACAATCTGAAGTCGGCACTCGCAAGTCGGAATCGATGAGAATTGCTTGACAAAAGCGAAAATCTGGGTGACAAAAAATATCTAATTCCCACTTATCGAGGGGATATCTAGCACGTTCCAAAACGGTATGCACGCAAGCAGCGCGATCGCTTTTTCCGGATTCGATATACAGCCTACCCAACTTGCACATACCGCGATAAAGTTCCGATGGCATACTGTCATCTTGACGAACGATATCTCGATTGATAATTCTTGTGTACTGCCGCAAAATTCCCTGGGCCAGCAATATAACAGTATCTTCAGCGAAATCGACAGCACTCGCGTGTCCCGTAGGTAATGGTAATGTAATTGTTTGCATTTGTGGCAACCACGAGGGGTCTTGACAATTTGCCTCCGCAATGATTTGTTGCTCCAAAGTTGCGTCGGGGAATGAGGGTAAAACTTGCGCGATCGCCGCCAGCGTCCAGCCCCGCTTCAGAAGCAGCGCCACACCCAATCCCTCCAAAATCTGGCGAAATCTAAATTCTTGCCCTTTGGGTTGCGACAAAAGCTGCTTCGATCGCCACAGCCGGACTGTTCGCACCGTAGGCGGTTCCACAGACAACCCAAGTCGAGCGATTTGGCGTTTCAGTTCCTTGGCGATCGCCTCAGCAGTTCCCAGCCACTGACGAATATCCTCAAAGTCCATGACTGTAAAGCACCTAATTTTTTACATTATCTGTGTTGACACTAAACGATGTAAACTCAAATGTCAATAAGTCTTTCCTGTTAAAAATGGGTTATTAGCCCTGAAAACTTCCCACAGCAAAGATTCCAAAAGCGGTATAACTAAACAAATACCCATCATCAGCGTCCATCAGCGTACCCTTCGCGTCCTTCGCGCCTTCGCGGTTCGTTAAAAATAACAAATGCTACCAACTGAGTTACTAAGCCACCGTCAAAACGGCGAATCGATCGTCCCCTTACGCCTAAAGATAGACGCTAAAAACCTAGAAGCAGCCACCGAAATTATAAATTGCTTCCAAAGTGCGATCGGCAAAACCCAAGGCGAACTAGACAAAAGCTTACAATCCCTAGAAGGCGACAGCCCCGACTACCGCCTCAAACGCGGATTTGCTCACCTCCTGAGAGGCGGTTTCAGCACATTTGAAATCATCAGTCCCCTAGAACCAATTGCATTAAGACAGCGCGTATTTGCCCTAGCAGCGCAATCCGTACCCAGCAACAATTCCACCCAATTAACCCTCGAAACATTAGCACTTGAACTAGGTCAAGAATTAAATAGAGAAGTTTTAACCAACGAAATAAGTACAGGTTTATACGCAGATTTAAACGAAAACAAAATCCTCACCCAATTCGACGCGCCCACACCAGAAGCATTGTTACATCGCTACAACCTTTCTCAAGTCCAAGGCATATTTTACCGCGCAAGTCAAGTCGAATTAACCGCCCACCGCAACGATCCAGGAGAATACAAACTCCTATTTCGCTATCTGAAACTATTTCAATTAATGACATACATAGAAGGCGATGCCGAACGTATGCACTCAACACTGCAAACAAAAGACCCTTTTAGTGGTGTTTTGAAAACAGGTAAATTCACCCTAAATTCCGAGTGTGGCTTAGTCAGCCACTATCCGCCAGGGAAACCTTATGATAGTATGTTAGAAGCAGCATTTGCCGAAAGATGGAATGCCACAAAAACCGAGTGGAAACTAGAGCGAGAAGTCGATCTAATTCCCATTCCAGGAAGCGTAATGATTCCCGACTTTCGGTTAGTACATCCCGACGG
>RDXH01000164.1 GCA_004292745.1 Oscillatoriales cyanobacterium
TTCAGAATCTATGATTAATTCAGAATTTTCTACAACAGGTTCAGAATCTATGATTAATTCAGAATTTTCTACAACAGGTTCAGTCTCTGGGATTAATTCTGAGGTTTCTACAACAGGTTCAGTCTCTGGGATTAATTCTGAGGTTTCTACAACAGGTTCAGTCTCTGGGATTAATTCTGAGGTTTCTACAACAGGTTCAGAATCTATGATTAATTCTGAGGTTTCTACAACAGGTTCAGAATCTATGATTAATTCTGAGGTTTCTACAACAGGTTCAGAATCTATGATTAATTCAGGAGTTTCTACAACAGGTTCGGTATCTGGGATTAATTCAGAATTTTCTACAACAGGTTCGGTATCTGGGATTAATTGTGAGGTTTCTAGACTAGATTCCGATGCAGATTGAGAATCACTTATTTCCTGTAATGTTTCTGCAACTGCCAAAGTTTGGGCCACTTCAGGTTCAGTTTCAATTAAAACATCTCCCTGCTTCTTTTGGGCCGTTGTCAGCTTTAAAAACACATCTTCCAAACTAGCGCGATTGCGACGCATTTCGCAGAGTCCAAAACCAGAGGCGATGATAGCTGCGGCAATTTCTCGTCCCGGTTCTAGATCGGGTTCGCACAGTGCCCGTAGGCGATAACGACCGGCTAAAGACTCTTGATTGGAGATTAATTCGATCGATCGAACACCGGGTAAATTTTCTACAGCAGGTAACAGCAGACTGTTCAATAACTCTGGTTCCCCTTCCACTTCCATTTCATAGCCAGAATTAGCCGCCAATTCACCAGTCAAATTTTCGGGACTACCTGCTGCGACAATTTGACCGCCATTGATGATGGTAACGCGGTTACAAGTCATACTGACTTCGGGCAAAATGTGGGTAGAAAGAATGATTGTGTGTTGTCCCCCAAGGCTTTTGATTAAATTGCGAACTTCGATGATTTGTCGCGGGTCAAGACCGACTGTTGGTTCGTCTAGGATAATCACTGGGGGGTCGTGGACGATCGCCTGAGCGATGCCTACTCGTTGCTTAAAGCCCTTGGAAAGTTTGCGGATTAAAACTTTCCGTTTTTCGACCAAGCCACAGCGTTCGATGGCTGAGGTGACGGAGCGCGCGCGATCGCCCGCCGGTACTTGCTTAATCCGGGCCACAAAAAACAGAAATCCTTCCACAGTCATTTCTGGATAGAGTGGGGGATTTTCTGGTAAATAGCCGATGCGCTGTCTGACAGCCATCGAATTTTCGTGAACATCGAGACCGGCGATACGGGCTGTACCGCTGGATGCTGGTAAATATCCCGACAAAATCCGCATGGTTGTGGTTTTCCCGGCACCATTAGGCCCCAAAAAACCCAGAATTTCCCCTGATTCGACCGAGAAAGACACATCCGCGATCGCTGCGGTGGAACCGTAAGTTTTGCTTAAGTGTTCTACTTCAATCATTTTTCAGAAGTCAAGCGATGTTAGATTTGAGATTTTCTAAGTTACCCCACAGACTAATCCGGGGGATTGTGAGTTTAGTCCAGTCTGAACCAAATCTATCACAACAGGCGATCGTACTCGGAAGTGGGAGGATGGTTTTAGACATCTCCCAGAAGTATAATGCCTAAGTCCTGACAAAAAACTCAACTCCGTTTCCAAATCTTAATCTCCCCCAACCAACCAGCACTCACAATCATCTTCCCATCCCCACTAATCGCCACAGCACTAACATAGCCAGAATGCCCGCTCAAAGTACCCCTCAAATCCCCCGATCGCATATCCCAAAGCCTAATACTCTTATCCCAACTCCCACTAAGGAGCGTACTACCATCGCGACTAATTGCCACCGACCAAACCCCATCGGTATGGCCACTCAAACGCCGAATTAACTGCCCATTTCCCACATTCCACAAACCAATTGTACCGTTGCCATTTCCCGCAGCCAAACTCTTGCCATCGGGACTAAAAGCTACGGACAAAACCGATAAATTCTTGCCGCTAATCGTGCGAATTAATTGACCACTAGCTAAATCCCATAACTTAATCGAACCATCTTGGCTACCGCTAGCTAATACCCCCCCTAGCCCCCCCTTGCTAAGGGGGGGGATTTGAGGATTCGGACTGAGGGCAACAGTATTTACTAAGCCAGAATGCCCACTTAAAGTCCGTAGCAATTCCCCGGTTTTGAGATTCCAAATTTTAATCGTTTTGTCCCAACTACCGCTAACTAAAAACTCACCATTGGCACTAATTGCTACACTCGAAACCGCATCGGAATTCCCGCTCAAAGTTTGTAAAAGAGCACCAGTTTCTAAATTCCAAATCTTGACCGTTTTGTCATCGCTACCACTAGCTAAAATCTTGCCATCGGGACTGATAGCTAGGGCATTTACTGCTTCCCGGTGACTCCGCAGGGTAGTTTTCAATTCCCCACCGGGAAAATTCCAAACAGAGATAGTGCCGTTACTATTTCCCGTGGCAAAATAATCAGTTGCCAAGGAAACGGAACTGACTACTTCCGCAGGGGCTTTGAGAGTATTTGTAGCAGCAAAGGCGATCGCACTTGCAGACTTGCGGGGGGAATTATTAACGGGATTTGAGGGTGTTTTGGCCGTGGGAGATTCAGGGACTACCGGCAGCGAAATAGTCGATCGCCATTTCATGAAAGTATTTATTTCTATCCCCGCCGCCACGATTTTATCAGAATTATTCTCAAGCTTCACAATGCCATTAATTGCGATCAATTTCCCCCCATCGTCGAGTACCGGGCCGCCGCTCATCCCCGCTCTCACCAAGTTATTGTATACTAATGTATAACCGTTCCAGACAGTCTGACGGCCTGTCAGCAAGCCTTCTGTGGCAATGAAAATCGGCTGTCGGAGGGAACCACCGGATATCGGCCAGCCCGCCACAATCGCCTTTTTTCCCGCAGTTGCTGGGGAATTAGCCAATTCAGCGAGGCGATAGCTTTCAGGACTGCTGAAGGGGACGATCGCCAAATCCGCACCGGGCATTCGCCGGATTAAAGTATAATATATAGAGTGAGATTTACCATCGGGAGTAATCACCCGATAATCACCGGCTTTGTCTACAACGTGCCAGTTAGTCAGAATATAGTAGGTGTTACCTTTTTTTTCTAGGATGACTCCCGAACCGCCTTTTGGCCCTTCAATGCGGACAGTGACAGCTTTAGCAACGGTTTTAACTTGGTCGGCGGTTAAGGCTAGGGCGATTTGAGGTAAGGTGAAGGGGAGAAGAGAGATGGTGCTTAGGGCGATCGTCGCACTCAAAACAGCCGGGATTGTTTTGCTGTAATTCATTTTTTTTTAACTTAACATACCAATATCTCAACTGACGGAAAACTTTTCCGGCTTGTGCTATATTTTGACACAAATTGCAGGTATGGCAATCCTAGTTATTTACTATTTTTAGCTGTCAGATGTCATCGACTAAAATCCCCGACTTCTTTGAGAAGTCGGGGATTTCGCATTCAATTTCATGCCAAATCAAACAGCAAAAATTCAGCATCTGCTGTAGCTTCAATCACCAACTCAGACTCATCACTAACCGCCGCCCCATCCCCCTGTTCCAAAGCCAAACCATTTAGCAAAACTGAGCCTCGTGCTACTTGCACCCAAGCATAGCGATTTGACTGTAAAACATGAGAAACCCGCGCATCCTTATCCAAAACAGCCGCATACAAATCCACATCTTGATGAATTTTCACAGCACCATCTCTAGCATCTCGCGCCGCCACTAACCGCAACCTTCCCCGTCTTTCTACTAAGGGAAAATCCCGTTGTTCGTAACTTGGTGTCAATCCATTCCTATCGGGCAACAGCCAAATTTGCAGTAAATGAACCGGGTCACTTGGCGAGTGATTGAACTCGCTATGCTGGATACCAGTACCAGCACTCATCCGCTGCACTTCACCAGGTTTAATCACCGCACCAGTACCCAAACTGTCCTTATGTTCTAATGCTCCTTCCAACACATAAGTAATAATTTCCATGTCGGTGTGACCGTGAGTACCGAAACCTTTGCCACCGTTAATGACATCCTCATTAATCACCCGCAAAGAGCGAAAATTCATATACTTGGGGTCGTAATAATTGGCAAAGGAAAATGTGTGATAACTGTCCAGCCAACCGTGATTTGCGTGTCCTCTTGCTTCACTTTTGCGAATAGCAATCATTTTCCGAATCCTCTGTGAAACCTATAGGGGTGTTTTTGTTATATTTCAAGTTTAGACCAAGTAAAGCTATTATGGGAAGTACGCACTTTTAAGTTAGGTACTACCCAAAAAGTTACTACCACCAAATACTCTGCAACTGAAAGCAAGTATCTAGCTCCCGACAGATTTCAATATTTCCACCGAATTCAACAATCATAAAATGAACTACACAGAGCGTCTTGCCACTCTCAACCGCATCCGCAAATTCAGCCGTTTGATGGATACCGCCATTGGCATCCCTGGCACCAAATTTCGCATTGGCTTAGATCCGATTATCGGTTTAGTACCAGGTGCTGGCGACTTAGTAGATACCGCATTTTCCGCTTACTTAATTTATTTAGCAACTCGATTCAAACTCCCACCCAAAACTTTCGGAAAAATGATTTATAATATAAGTCTAGAAGCAGTCATCGGCTCCATACCTTTAATCGGAGATATCTTCGATGCTTTTTATAAATCAAACATCAGAAATCTGGCTCTTTTAGAAGAACACCTCGCAGTAGTTGAACCGGAATTAACCGCAGTTGCAGAACCGATTTCTGAATCGATCAAAATGTAGCAGCGGGTTCCACCAATAAAAATTGCCAGGAATCATCCCGATTTTGTAAGGGGGGATGGGGGAAGGGGGACGAAAGAGAAGACTCCTGTCCCCCCCTTCGATCGGGGGGCTAGGGGGGATCTGGGCCTAGTCGTCAAACAACAGTCTCTGACAGGGTTTGACGTTAAGTTGACACAAATGGCTTCGCCCCTACGAATATATTTGCCAAACACAGATTCACCCAATTGCCAATAACCAACAATCTCTTAAACCCACCCAACTCAATTACCGTGTCCTGGTTTCGGGTTATATTAATTCCGGTTGCATCGGAATTAATATTAGATATTTTTGGTAAAATCGCCCCTATCAAATAATTACTGATAGCGCTTAACAGCTTCCACAAAAGCAATAACATCTTCTTCTTTAGTATTAAAAGCCGTTACCAGTCTCACAGTACATTTATCCCAGCGATAAAACTGGAAGCCTTCAGCTAAAACCGCCACAATTACAGATTCAGGAAGTTGAATAAAAATTTCATTCGCTTCTACAGGATGACAAAAAATTACTCCCTCAACTCCCGCCAAACCTTGCGCTAACTTAGCAGCCATCTGATTTGCATGAGCAGCATTTTTTAGCCACAAATCATCAGTTATATATGCTGACAACTGGGCAGACAAAAAACGCATTTTAGAGAACAAATGCCCACTACGCTTTCGGTAAAAAGGGAAATTATTGCCCAATTTTTCATTAAAAAAAACCACTGCTTCCACCGCCATTGCACCATTTTTAGTCGCTCCAAAAGAGAGAATATCGACCCCAGCCCGCCAAGTCACATCTGCTGGAGAACAGCCAAGACTGGCGACAGCATTAGCAAAGCGAGCTCCATCCATATGCAGGTGTAAATTATGGTGGCGAACCACTTCTGAAATCTGGGAAATTTCCGCCGGAGTGTAGATAGTTCCAGCTTCCGTTGCTTGAGTGATGCTGACGGCGGCTGGCTGTACGTGGTGGACGACTCCTACACCCGCGCGCGCCAGACTTTTTTCTAAAGTTTCTGCCTCAATTTTAGCATGATTTCCTGTTATTGTCACCAACTTTGCACCACCGCTAAAAAACTCCGGTGCGCCACATTCATCAAGATTAATATGAGATTCCCTATGACAATAAACAGCACCGTAAGGAGGTGTCACAACTGCAAGACTCAGAGCATTAGCAGCGGAACCAGTGGCTACGGGAAAAACCGTCACCGATGTCTCGAATAGTTCAGAAAACTTAACTTGCAAACCTTTTGTATATTCATCATCGCCATAGGATGAAACAGTACCATAATTAGCTGCTGCGATCGCAGCCATGATTTCTGGGGAAACACCCGTTGCATTGTCGCTACAAAAATTCATAAGAATATTCGGTAAACACAATCTATAATATAACTCAAACACCAGGCAGTTGTCGCTGTTATATTTTAAATAGTGAAATTTTAAACTTATTGAAATCAAATTCATCTTACTATGAAAAAACAGCAAAACAAATTCAGTCACCTCACGGCGATCGAAAGAATTTACCTGTCATTTCCGGCGAAATATTTATGGGAGCAAAACCTGCTGCAAGGTAAAATTTTAGACTTTGGTTGTGGCTTTGGCAACGATGTGAAATTATTGCATCAAAAAGGATTTGATATTGCAGGCTATGACCCTTACTATTTTCCAGTATATCCCCAAAACAAATTCGATACAATCCTTTGTTTTTATGTTTTGAATGTTTTGTTTCCAGAAGAACAGGCTAAGGTCATCATGGAAGTATCGCATTTGCTGAAACCCGGGGGGAAAGCATATTTTGCTGTGAGGAGAGACCTCAAAAAAGAAGGTTTTCGAGAACATTATATCCACAAGAAACCTACTTATCAGTGTATAGTAAAACTTCCGTTTAAGTCAGCACACTTAGATGAGTATTGTGAAATATATGAATATGTCCATTATAATCATCAAAGAAATTCAACTAATCATTGTGTTTTTTGTAACCCGCATAAACAGCTCACTTTACTAACTGAATCAGCAACCGCCTATGCTATATTTGATGGTTATCCTGCCAGCAAAGGTCATGTTTTAATTATCCCGAAGCGTCATATTGCCAATTATTTTGAACTGCCGTTTCGAGAACAATCAGCTTGTTGGTTCATGGCCAATCAAGTGCAAGATATTTTAAACAAAGAATTTCAGCCGGACGGTTTTAATGTGGGAATAAATATTCATAAAGATGCGGGTCAAAGTCGAAGTCATGCTGCGATTCATATTATTCCCCGCTACCGAGGTGATGCGAAGGGACATAAAGGCGGGATTAGATACGTGATTCCCAAGAGTGACAAATAAAAGTTAGTAAATTGTGAAAGGGATTTTTTTTTAACCGCAGAGGCGCAGAGAACACAGAGGAATGGAGAAGAGTGAGAGTTATAATTTTTGTAAGGATTGTTATATTTGAGCAAAGGGCGTGCAAAAAAGGGTTAAAATGTGTTTACTAAGTCTGATACTACACCTTAGCAGCATTTTTGTATTCTGTTTATGTCTAAGCGCAAAAAACAAGAATGGCTCAAGGAAACCCTAGAGCTCAAGGAAAATCATAACTGGAAATCAAAACCGGGAACTCGCATCTTTGTCGCCGGAAGAGGTGCTGTCCGCTTTGATGTCCCCGATGATTGGCATTTTGAACCGGATACAAAATCTTTTCGGTTTACGGACAAAAAGCCGCCGGATGATGATTGTTGTTTGGAAGTTTCGTTTAATTTACTTCCCCCCGGAAACTGGGCCGATTTTCCCTTGGCTCCGCTATTAAAAAAGGTGGCGGAAGAAGACTCCCGAAATCCGTTTGATATGGGAGAAATCATTCAACTGAAGCGGCAAACTGCTCGGATTGTGTGGACGGAATTTAAATTTATCGATCCTCCAGAACAGCGGGAAGCTTATTCGCGAATCTGTGTGGGATTGGGTTCTAATGTTCAGTGTTTGATTACTTTTGATTACTGGGTTGATGATGCAGAGCGTTTGACTCCTGTCTGGGATACGGTGATGGAAACGTTGGTTTTAGGGTTGTTTATTAGCGATCCTAGAACGGGGTTTGCACGGCCTGATTAGATATATGTACAGTTGGAAAGTACGGGTTTTATGGGTCTATACTCCCGACTTCATGAAGAAGTCGGGTATTTAAATTTTTTAGCCCTTTATCGTGTAGCAAACAGCAAGCAAGCTTGGATATCTTCAGGTTCTAAATTGGGAAAATCTGCCAAAATTTCACTAGCAGGTACATGATCCGCTAGAGTTTCTAGAATGTCACTAACTCGAATTCTCATGCCTCGGATACAGGGGCGGCCTCCACATTTACCCGGAGTTTGAGTAATGCGATCGAGTAAAGCAGTTTTGTCTAGCATAAGTTCGATCTACTGCACGGTACTTAATAGTATAGCGCTTGGAGTATAGTTTCAAAATAAAATTATTCTCGAAGTGCGATCGCACAAATACCGTACAATTATCCCACCATCCGGCATCTACAAACCTGCTAACGCCATGCTTTGCGATTACCTAGTACAAATCCTCACCGCCCGCGTCTACGATGTAGCCCAAGAAACACCGCTAGAAGTCGCCCCCAATCTATCAGCGCGACTCAACAATCAACTGCTGCTGAAGCGAGAGGATATGCAGTCTGTGTTTTCCTTTAAACTGCGCGGTGCGTATAACAAAATGGCGCAACTTTCGCCGGAATTGCTGGCCAAAGGGGCGATCGCAGCTTCTGCGGGAAATCACGCCCAAGGAGTAGCCCTCGCCGCCCGCCACCTGGGAACTCGCGCCATCATAGTCATGCCCGAAACTACGCCCCAGGTCAAGGTTAATGCGGTCATAGCCCGTGGTGGAGAGGTAGTCTTGCATGGGGATACTTACGATGATGCTTACGCCTTTGCGCGCCAATTAGAGGCGGAAACAGGCATGACTTTTGTTCACCCTTTTGATGACCCCCATGTGATTGCGGGACAGGGTACGATCGGCATGGAAATTCTGCGACAACATCAGAAACCAATTCATGCAATTTTTGTGGCTATTGGCGGCGGTGGATTGATTTCTGGTATTGCGGCTTACGTGAAGCGATTGCGCCCGGAAATTAAAATTATTGGTGTGGAACCGGTGGACTCTGACGCGATGAATCAATCGCTGAAAGCGGGTAAACGGGTGCGGTTGTCGCAGGTGGGTTTGTTTGCGGATGGCGTGGCGGTGCGGGAAGTTGGGGAGGAAACTTTTCGGCTTTGTCAGGAGTATGTGGATGAGATTATTTTGGTGGATACGGATGATATTTGTGCGGCGATTAAGGATGTGTTTGAGGATACGCGATCGATCTTAGAACCTGCTGGCGCTTTGGCGATCGCAGGTGCGAAAGCTTACGTGGAACGGGAACAAATCGCAGGAGAGACTTTAATTGCGGTTGCTTGCGGTGCAAACATGAATTTCGATCGCCTGCGGTTTGTAGCAGAAAGGGCCGAGTTTGGCGAACGCCGGGAAGCTATTTTTGCAGTGACAATTCCCGAACAACCGGGAAGTCTCCGCAAGTTTTGCGAATGTTTGGGTAAACGCAATTTAACTGAATTCAGCTATCGTATTGCCGATGAAAAAGCAGCGCATATTTTTATCGGCGTGCAAATTCAAAACCGCGCTGATGCGGTAAAAATAGCGGCTAGTTTTGAGAATTGTGGTTTTAAAACGTTGGATTTAACTGATGATGAATTAACTAAATTGCACTTGCGGCATATGGTGGGCGGCCGTTCGATGCTGGCGGATAATGAGTTGTTTTATCGCTTTGAATTTCCCGAACGTCCTGGTGCGTTGATGAAGTTTGTGGGTTCCATGAGTCCTAACTGGAATATTAGCGTTTTTCACTATCGAAATAATGGGGCTGATTACGGGCGAATTGTGGTGGGAATTCAGGTGCCGCCTGATGAGATGCAGGAATGGCAGGCTTTTTTGGATACGCTGGGTTATCAGTATGGGGATGAGAGTCAGAATCCGGCTTATAAGTTGTTTTTGAGATAGGTTTTTGAAGTTTATTATTCGGCGGTTGAAACCGCTTCTATACAAACGAAGTCCGCCTGCGCGGACTAAGAGTAAGAGATTGGACGTGAATAATGTCATGTCTGGTTTTCAGCGCATCAAACCTCCGATCGCAAATTCTGCACATCCTGAACGCTAAGTCCGGTTATTTGGGCTATGGTTGTGTCATCTAGGCGATCGAGTAACTGCCGTGCGATCGCCTGTTTTTCTTCTTGTCTGCCTTCTTGTCTGCCTTCTTGTCTAGCGTCTCGCTCGGCTTTAATTATCGTGCCTTGTTGGTCGTAAATAAACATTTCTTGCCGTTCGATATTTGCTATTTCCTCCAGGCTTAAATTCACTCGATCGGCGATGTCAAATGCTTGATGGATTTCGGGGACGCTATCCATTACTGGCGGGATTTCCGTTATCGTTACCGCGTATTTCATGAAATAGAGCCATTTATCTGCTAGAGTTTCTAGTTGGTCTATCAGTAATCGTCAAGGCAATTACTGGTTTTAGCATTCGATATCCTTGTCCTTTCTGCAATTGAGAGGCGTAGGTTTTTGCTGCGTTATACAAGATTCTTTGTCCGAAAGATTCGACGTTTAATACCTGCATTTCAATGATGACTAGAGTGCCGTCGGCAAGCTTGGCTTTGACATCTAAAGAGGAGTCTTTTAAGCCTTCTACTTGTGGTGGCAGGTTGGGGTTGATAATTTCTAAGTCTTGAATGGTAGAATTACCATCATAAATTATGGCGTTGAGAAAACTGATGAGAATGTCTTTGCTTTCTGAGGAACCAAATATTTTTTTGAAGGCGTAATCGGTTTTGGGGTTGATGAATGTCATGGTGGGAAACGGGAATTGCGATCGCTATTTCGATTGTATCAAAAGGGCGATGGAACTTGACGGGTGCGATCGCCCTTTTTGAAATAAATCTCATTCCGATCGCAAATTCTGCACATCCTGAACGCTAAGTCCGGTTATTTGGGCTATTGTTGCGTCATCTAGGCGATCGAGTAACTGCCGTGCGATCGCTAGTTCTTTTTGTTGTATAGCTTCTTGTACAGCATCTTCAACGGCATCTTTAACAGCTTTAATTATCGTGCCTTGCTGGTCGTAAATAAACATTTCTTGCCGTTCGATATTTGCTATTTCCTCCAGGCTTAAATTCACTCGATCGGCGATGTCAAAAGCTTGATGAATTTCGGGGACGCTATCCATTACTGGCGGGATTTCCGTTATCGTTACCGCGTATTTCATGAAATAGAGCCATTTATCTGCTAGAGTTTCTAGTTGGTCT
>RDXH01000399.1 GCA_004292745.1 Oscillatoriales cyanobacterium
TAATCTGGCTTGAGAGAGTCAACTAATTTTTCAACTCGTGCTTTGATTTCATCTCGAACGCGGTGAAAAGTTGCGATTGGTTGTCCGTCGGGATCGTCGAGTTGCCAATCTTGAAATACTTCTCGCAATACCCACGCTTCAGGTAAATTCACGCCGCAGCCGCAGAGAGAAATTACTGCATCGTAATCTTCGGCGTTGAATTCGCTTAAGGCGTTAGATGTTTGATCGGTGATATCAATGCCGATTTCTGACATGACTTGAATTGCTGTCGGGTGAACTCTGCTTGATTCTAAACCGGAACTGGTGACGGCTATTTTGTCTTTGCCGATGGTTTTAGCGAATCCTTCTGCCATTTGCGATCGACAGGAGTTTCTTTTGCAAACGAACATTACTTTTTTCATGGTGTTTTTTGGGTTGTTGGTTATTGGTTGTTAGTTATTGGTTGTTGGTTGTTAGTTAGGGCCCCGGCGGTTAGAAACCGCGGCTACACAAGCGAAGTCCACCTCCGTGGACTGAAGAAAAATCCTTGATTCTTTAACCCGCGGAGGCGGGTTTTGTCTGTGTAGCCGCGATTTCAAGAGACTGTTGGCGAATTAAACAAGGGCGAAACCAAACATCCCACAATCGTGGAAAAAAAAAAGAGCGGCAAAACGAGAGACACGAGTCTTACCAATCGGAATGTCGCGCCAAAAAGCCCACATTCTAGATAGATTCATCGCCGCAGCAGTCACAATATGTTGCAGACGAGTTTTGGCAAGACCCATGTAACGAGCGTTGCGCAAACCAAAAACACGAATTCCTTGAGACAGGGAACTTTCAACACCAGCCCTGAGAGCATAACGCTGCTTAAAATCTTCGGTATGTTGTCTGGCCCTACCCTTGGCTAAAGCCTCATAAAGAGGTTGAGGTTTGAGAGTCAAAACACGGGCGCTTGCGGGCGAATGAGTACATTGAGAGCGAACAGGACAAGCAGCGCAATCAGGCCGACGAAAACGTACTTGAATGGTCGGATTGCCATAGTTATCCGAGCGTTGATGCCAGGATTTGCTGACGTTACCTTGCGGACAAATAGCCTGCTGATGCTCCCAATCAACGGTAAAACAAGAGAGATCGAAGCCTTGCTGCGCTTTTTCTTGCCAGCTAGAGTCAGATGGTACTCGGCCAACGAGATCGATACCTAATTGTGTCTCACAAGTGAGTAAGTGTTGGGCATCCACATAAGCAGTATCGACAAGATGCTCTTGTGGTAATAGGTGTTTATCAGCTAAAGATTCATGGATCACCTGAGTCATTTCAACATCTCCAATGCTGGCAGGTGTCGTTTCCACATTGGTAATTAAATGAGGTAAATCTCGATCGCAAGTTTCGGTAAGATGTACTGTATAACCTGTCCAATTGGTATCTCTTTTTGTGCGATTGCGAGCCTCAGTATCGTAAGGTGAAGTAATTAACTGCTTGTGGGGCGGTAAATCATCAGCTTCTCGCCAATAAACCTTGCCTCCTGACCACCCATATTGCTGTATCCAGACACAGCGTAGAATTTCTACCGCTTTGAGCTGACGCAACCATTCAGGACTCAAAGGGTCATACAAAGCTGACAATAAGTAATGACCATCATAGCCAATAGTTAATAGCAAGCTTTGTTTTTCTGTTTCAGATTTCGGCAAGCGATACTGCTCAAATCTCGTGCCATAACGCTCAGACCAATCCTGATTAACTACTGTTAATAACCATTCATCAGCGACAATGGCTAGCTGATTTAAGGCATGACGTAAAGTTTCTCCAACGCATTCGAGGCGGTTCATTTTACGGATGGCTCCAATGACATGGGTCGAGTCAGTTCTGGCTTTCCCTCTGGCTTTGAGCCATCCCTTCTCTTGAAAATGTGCTAGCATTTGATCGAGTAATTGACTTTCACGTCCCGCAGCAATTAACCGACTTCTCCACTCGCTTAAAACTGAATAATCAAAGCCACTATCAGTAATTTCTAGTCCCAAGGCATACTTCCAATCTATACGACTTCTCACCGCTTCTGCTGCTTGTCGGTCAGTTAATCCCTCGGCAAATTGCATCACACTAATTAATGCTAATTGCCCAGGTGATAAAGCACTTTGACCGCAGTCGGCTCGAAACAAGGTGATAAAGTCAGTATCTTGGTACAACACTCCGAGTTCGTCGCGCATTTTCATATATGGGTTTCCTTTGGGAAAGGAGGTTCGTGCCACAGTTGCCGTCATTTCTGGAATCGATGACAAGGAGCGTGGGTGAAGAGTCATAATAAATTATTTAATATGGTGCGTGATTACACAATCATTCTGCCTATTCAGGACGGCAATGTCTGAGGGGTGACACCCCTCAGACATTCGCCAACAGTCTCTTCTTTCAACTGCCCGATCTACTTCCTAAATTGCACTCACAAAAACAGAAGATGTAAGCTGACTTTGACTTACACCCTGCACGATTCCCAAATAATTAGCCCCCGACTTAATCGCCGTAGAAGCGATGCTTGCACCTGCATCCAACTTCAAACTCACAGATTCAAAAGTCAAGTTGGCAAATCCGATCCCGTCGGTTAAACCAATCTTATCCCCGGCGACAAAATCGGTAATCACATCGGCACCAACTAACGTAGCCGAAACAGACAAACCTCCTGCTAGGATAAACGTATCACTTCCAGCACCGCCGGTCAGAATGTCTTGCCCGCGATCGCCCCCCAGCAAATCATCGCCGTTACCGCCAATCAAGATATCATTTTCCTTGCCGCCCCGGAGAGTATCGTTGCCATCTCCTCCGATTAGTCGATCGTTATCATTGTTGCCGCTGATAAAATCATTACCAACACCGCCATCAATTAAATCCGAATCTTTACCGCCGGATAAGATGTCATTACCACCTGCGCCGTTAATTGTATCCGCGCCTTGCATTCCATTAATCGTATCAGCGCCTGCTCCTCCAGTGAGATTGTCTTTCCCGGAAAGGGCAAAAATTTGCAATCCCACAGCGCTGGCAGGTATTTGAGTATCAGCAGCATCTGATAGGAAATAATTGCCACCGCTGGCTGTATTCTTGGGTGCTGTCGTCGGGGTGCCGTCCCCTGTAGCATTGGGTATTGGCGAAGTAATGGAGACTAATGTGCTGGGTGTTGGAGTTGGAGTTGGAGTTGGTACGGGAGTTGGTGTGGGAGTTGGAGTTGGAGTTGGCGTTGGAGGTGGTGCGGGATTGACACTACCATCAAGCGAAGTAGCAAAAACTTGCGTCCAATAGTGATTGTAATTGACGCTGCCAGTATCGTTGGCTAGGAAATAGTAACCAATGCCAATCTCTTTCAGATTCGGATTAAGAATGTTAGCCCGGTGGCCACTGCTGTTCATCCATGATGATACAACTTGGTCGGGTGTAGACGATCCCGCAGCGATATTTTCTGCTGCCGAGCTGAATTTATAGCCCGTTGCAGTAATCCGATTTCCCATTGACGAACCATCTTTTCCG
>RDXH01000165.1 GCA_004292745.1 Oscillatoriales cyanobacterium
GCTACACAACCGAAGTCCACCTCCGTGGACTGAAGAGGAATTCTTGATTCTTTAACCCGCGGAGGCGGGTTTTGTTTGTGTAGCCGCGATTTCAATCGCTGGGTAATTCTTCACGCCCGGTTATTGTAGGGCGCGATTTGCAACGGCGATCGCCTCCTTGGCCGCTTTTTCCTTGCGTTCGCTGTGGCGATCGGTCAAATAGTCAACTTCCTCCCGCAACAACAAAGTAAACTTATAAAGTTCCTCCATAACATCGATCGCCCGATCGCGAAAAGGCGAATCCTTCATAGTTCCATCCTCATTAAACTCCTGATAAGCCTTAGCAACAGAAGACTGATTCGGAATCGTAAACATCCGCATCCAACGACCCAAAATCCTCAAAGTATTCACAGCATTAAAAGACTGGGAACCGCCACTAACTTGCATCACCGCCAAAGTTCTGCCTTGAGTCGGTCTGACAGCCCCAATACTTAAAGGAATCCAGTCAATTTGATTTTTCATAATCCCCGTAATATTGCCGTGCATTTCTGGACTAGACCATACCTGACCCTCCGACCACAGACTCAATTCCCGCAACTCCTGAACCTTGGGATGAGTATCAGGAACACTACCATAAATCGGCAATTCCAGAGGATTAAAAAACCTAATTTCTGCACCGAAATCCTCAATAATTCTTGCACATTCTTCTGCCAACAAACGGCTGTAAGAACGCTCCCTTAAAGAGCCATACAAAAACAAAATTCTCGGTTTGTGGGTAAAACTTGTCATGATGCTTTCAATTAAAATCCCGAAATCCGTTAGACAGTTCCCGATAAACTGCGACTGCTAATTGTGCTCCCCAAATCGGAGCAACCCAGTAAACCCAATGGTGTTCCCAAATGCCGCCAACTAAAGCTGGACCGAGAGAGCGTGCTGGATTCATGCTTGCTCCGGTAATTGGCCCCATAAATGCAGCTTCTAATCCTACAGTTAAGCCTATTGCTATGCCCGCAAATCCGATGTGAGCGCGTCTATCTAATCCTGAACCGAGGATAACAAACATTAAGATAAAAGTCAATACTGTTTCTAAGATTAGAGACTGTAACCAGTTACCATTTAGAGGAACTGTTGCACCTAGATTTGCTACTTTTCCTAAAGTAATTAACAGCAGTTGAGAAGCTGCAATCGCCCCGGTACACTGGGCTACAATATAAGGCAAAACACGTTTTTTTGGGAAAAATCCGCTGGTCCAGAAAGCTAATGTTACAGCCGGATTTAGGTGGGCGCTACTGATATGACCCGTAGCATAAATCATGGCGGCGACAACGGCTCCAAAGACAAAACTAATGCCTAAATGAGCGATCGCACCATGGCTAATTTGGTTCACCATCACCGCGCCCGTACCCGCAAATACTAGAATAAATGTACCTATAAATTCGGCGATCGCTTCTCTTCTGCACTCCGGTGAGAACAAGCTGCTTGCTGTCTTAGAAACTGACTTGAACATTGAGTCTATCCGTGATAAATTTACCTCTGTTGTTAGATTTTAGTTACCAATCAAGATTAACAGCTAACAAGCTAAAACATTTGACAGATGACCACCGATACCTAAAAAGTTGCCTGCTGTCGCAATAAGTCCCCAATTGTCGCGTCAAGCTGAGCCTTGCCACCAAAAACAGTCCCTACTTTGCCATTGTAGAAGTGCTGATAAATCAGTTGATATCCTTCTTTTGGTAAAGGAATATAACCCACAGAACTAACTAAGTTTGGAGCTTTCTTCATGTAGAATTCTACAAAGTTTCGTACCTCTACTTTATTTTGAGCAGAGTTGTAGTTGACATAGATAAATAGAGGTCGTGCAAGGGGGTTATATTGAGCTTTCTCAACAGTTTCGCGGGATGGCAAAACTGCTCCTTTGCCACTGTTAATAGCTACAGCTTTCAATTTACTTTGGTTTTCTTCGTAATAGGAAAATCCAAAGTAACCTAAAGCATTTTCGTCTTTAATAACTCCTTGCACTAAAACTTTATCGTCTTCACTAGCTGTATAGTCGGTTCGACTTGCTTTCGCAGTACCTACTGTTGCTTCTGTGAAGTAGTCAAATGTACCGGAATCTTTGCCTGCACCGTAGAGGCTTATCGGTCGGTTTGGCCAATTAGGTCGAATCTGATTCCATTTGGTAATTTTACCTTGGGCGGCTGGTTCCCAAATCTTTTTCAATTCCTCTACATTAATGTCTTTTGCCCAGTCATTTTTGGGATTGACTACTACTGTGAGAGCGTCAAATGCGACAGGCAATTCGTAGTAGCGGATGCCAGCTTTGTTGCAGGCTTCCATTTCCTCTTGGCGGATTGGTCGTGAGGCGTTGCTAATGTCAGTTTCGCCCGCACAAAACTTTTTAAATCCGCCACCAGTGCCGGAGAATTCAACAGTAATTGATGCTTTTTTTGGATGTGTATTTTGATATTCTTTGGCCATCGCATCCGTAATTGGATAGACAGTGCTGGAACCGTCTATTTTAATGCTCTGGGATTCTGGCGACTGGACTTGTCCGCAGGAGTTGAGGAGCCCGATCGCACCTATGGTCAAAGCAATTATACTTAGTACGAAAACCTTGGGCTTTGCTGCTGGGTTCATTGACTTTACCCAATGCCATAACTAAGGGGTACACTTGCATCATATCAATAAAATTTGATATGTCAAGTATGATGGAAGACAAATAGGCAATAAACACATTAAGAAATGTTGATGGGTTAATCTGCCTCGGAACAGGGGCGCGCAGGCAGGATCTGGCTAAAACGGCGGTAGTCCGACAGGTACTGTTCCAGGGCGATAAACTGAGCTAGATTGAGGCTGTAGTAGATCCAGCGCCCTTCTTGGCGACTGCGGACTAAAGCTGCTTCTTTTAGGGTTTTGAGGTGGAAAGAGAGTTTAGACTGAGGGACTGAAAGTCGATCGCACAAATCGCAAACGCACAACTCCTGTTCCCGCAGCAACTCCAAAATTTGAATCCGCAGGGGGTCAGAAAGAGCGTGAAAGCCAGCAGCAATCAGTTTAGGTGAAATTTGGGACTTTCCTACCAAATCCGGTGTAATCGTAGAATTTTTAAGCATCAATTATTTAGAATTTTCTACTCTGGGTGGAACCTTAGTCAATCCGGCTTTTTGCATCAGCGAAAGCACACCTATAGATAAAATTCCTCCAATAATTGCCCCACTAACTATCAGGATAATGAACATTTTTTGCAGAGTTTTTTTAGTAGCTGGGTGATAGCGTTTTGGCAATTCTCCATCCTCATCGTCGAGTCGATCTGGTTCTTGCTTTAAGGGGTCTAGGGGATTGGATGGATTTGAATTAAAGGGATTCGGTAATTGATTCATGGCTGGGTTTGGTAAAATGAAGGATATCAACAACTATCTTAGCTTGCGATTTGCCATCGCCACTTAAATAATACATTCTGGTTTCACTATCTATTATTGCTCTGCTTTCGACAAACGATCGAGACAAATTGTTGCCGCCTCAGATACTTGAGAATTGCTATCTTTTGCCAAATATTTCAAGGCCGAAATGCTTTTGGGACTGTTTAAATTTCCCAAGGCTTCGGCTAGCCGCTGACGGATTAGCCAATCTTCTGACTGAGCAAAATTCAGCAGGCGATCGATCGCCTCAATCGCCTTAATTTCCCCCAAAGCTGAAATTGCAGCCTGCTGAATCACCACTTGCTCACTTTCGAGAGCTTTCAGCAACACATCACGAGCCCGCGGATCTTTGAGATTCCCCAGAGACACCGCAGCACTGAAGCGCACCAGCCATTCGGTATCTTCGTAAAAAGCCCGCACCAAAGCATCAAAAGCTCTAATATCTTCCAGGTAGCCCAAAGCACCAGCAGCGTCAGCACGAATCCCGTAATCCGGGTCAGTTTCTAGCAATTTTACTAGAATAGGATAGCATTCTGCCGTGGCTTTGATCCCAAGAGCAAACACAGCCATCGATCGCACCTGCAAACTTTCGTCGTTCAAAACCTTTTTAATCAAAGGCACCGCCACAGATGCGGGTATATTCCGCAAGTTAGCCAAAGCCACCATGCGATCGGCTGAATTTTGGCTTTCTAACTTGGCTGCAATTTCCGTTAAGCTTAAAGTTGTCATTAGCGGTCAAAATTTAGTAAAAATTTACATTTCCTGGTTTTCATTATAGGCGATCGTCGATCGGCAGTCAAAAACCTGTCTATAATTATCTGTATCTTGTGACTTTAGAGAGGTTATGCCTATTCAAATTTGTGTATAATTTGATAGATAAAAAAATTGAGCAAAACGCCGTGAAGAAACCGTAACCAGCAAATCGGAAACCATCACTTAGGGGTCATCCCCCCTCAAAAAGCTCATAAATTTTACGGCTAAATTGCCAAGTAAAATAGTCGAATTCGCCAACCAACGGCGAAACTTATGCAAGAAAACCACAACGGAGATTATTAGCCGGAAGTCTGCTCGCATTCGGCTCGAAGATGAGAAAATCTCCGGGATGATTGCTAATCATAAATTAGCGTCGGCTGTCTGTGATTGTGACTTTGACAATTTCCGCCCTAGGTTGGTGTTACACAACAGACAAAACGCCTATCAGCAGTTAGCTGCGTTCCGACAACCCGCGATGTACTATGCCATTTTACCACCCGCCCTTTTACTCCTCAGCATTAGAACAAGCCATCGACCGCTACCCCCTAACTGCTGGGCCAGACACTTCCTTAGTAGTGGCGATCGCGCTGATGAGTCAGTTGCAAAACAGTTGTCCCCTACCCAAGACACCTTTACCCTCAGACCGCGGAGTCCTACAGGAATTAGCACCATCGGAAAAAATGCGGGCACGATGCGTGCTGGTGGTGCATAACCACCAAATGGCCGCCGCGGGAAATTTATCAGAAAACCCCAGTCGAGGGCTATTGATCGGAATATTAACTCCCGCCGACCTAGTACGGCTAATCGCTTCTGGCAAAATAGACACTCAGAAAAAACTAGCCCTCCGCAAAATACCCATTTCCGAAGTCATGTCCCCCGCGTCAGTATCCCTGACAGAATCCGACGATCAAGACGTGTTCGCCGCTTTATCCTTATTTCGCCAACACGGAATTCGCTATTTGCCGATCGTCAATCAATTCCGCCACTTGGTAGGAGTCCTGACCAGGGAAAGAATACGGCAAGTCTTACAACCTTCAAATATTCTGAAATTGCGACGAGTTGCAGAATTAATGACTACGCCCATCACAGCACCCCACACCGCATCGCTGTTGACCATAGCGCAACTGATGTCACAACATCAAGTTAGTTGCGTCGTGATTACCAAAAATAAAGAATTAACAATGGAGAAACCCAAAAATGACCATACCTCCATTTTTCACTATTCTTTTCAGCAACCCCTAGGCATCATTACCGAATACGACATTGTACAAGCACAGTTTCTCGAACTAGATTTCGAGCAAACCGCAGTTCAAAAAGTCATGGTCACTCCCCTGCTACTAATCAAACCAGCCGATTCCCTGTGGACGGCCCACAAACAAATGCAGCAGCAACAAGTCCAGCGATTAGTGGTGTGCGGAGGACGGGGAGAACTGTTGGGAATTATTACCCAAACTAGCTTGTTGAGAGTCCTAGACCCAACAGAAATGTACAGAGTTGTCAAACAGTTGCAGCACTCAGTTTATCAACTGCAAGCCGAAAAAGTCGAACTACTCCAAAGCCGGAATACCAAACTAGAACAACAGGTACGGGAACGAACAGCCAAACTGCACGAACAAGTACAGCGCGATCGACTTTTGACTCAGATTGCTTTGCGGATTCACCAATCCCTAAACCTGGAAGAAATTCTCCACGCCAGCGTCGATGAAGTGCGGCAAGTTTTGCAAGCAGACCGAGTAGCCATCCTGCATTTAGAGTCGAGCAATTCCGGCATTGTAGTGGCAGAATCCGTAGCCGAAGATTGGTCTTCAATATTGGGAGAAATTTTTCCAGATAATATGTGGCAAGAAGGTGAATCGGTGCAGGAACAACAAATTTATGCTGTCCCCCAGATTGACCAAACTACTCTGAGTCCCGAAAAATATGCGCGGTTCCAGAAAGCACAAATCAAAGCTTATTTAATAGTACCCATTTTACAAGACAGCAATTTGTGGGGGATGATGTGCGTCCACCAATGTTCCCAATCTCGACAGTGGCAGTCTTCAGAAGTCGATTTGCTATTGCAACTGGCAACTCAAATTGCGATCGCCATTCAACAAGCCCAACTATACCAGCAAGTACAAAACCTCAACACCGACCTCGAACGCCAAGTTCAAGAACGCACCGCCGAATTGCAGCAAAAAGTTCACGAACTCCAGCACTTAAACATCATCAAAGATGAATTTCTCAGCACAGTTTCCCACGAACTACGAACACCTTTAGCTAATATGAAAATGGCCATTCATATGCTGAAAGTTTCTCCCACTCAAGAACGACGCCAAGTTTATTTAGAAATTTTGGAACAAGAATGCACTAGAGAAACAGACCTCATCAATGCTTTGCTAGATTTGCAGCGACTGGAAGCAGCAGCTTGTCCCATCGACCTCGAACCAGTAAACTTACAAGTCTGGCTACCTAACATTATTGAACCCTTCTACACCCGCGCCCAAAACCGCCACCAACATTTAGTAGTAGAGTTCCCAGCCAACCTCCCCACTATCAACTCAAACCGCGCTAGTTTGGGCAGAATTTTAGCAGAACTCCTAAATAATGCCTGCAAATATACCGCCAATGAAGGCGAAATTGCGCTCAGCGTTAAGTCCAAAGGTATCAAAAAGAGACAAGGAAAACCAGCAAGTGTTTTAAAACCAGAAGTTGAATTTACCATCAGAAATGAATCGGAAATTCCCAGGGAGGAATTACCTCGGATATTTGAGAAATTTTATCGCGTTCCCAATGCCGATCCCTGGAAACAAGGCGGCACTGGTTTGGGTTTAGCTTTAGCCCAAAAACTTGTCGAACAATTGGATGGGAAAATAGAAGTAGAAAGCGGGAATGGAAACACTACTTTTACTGTCACATTTCCTGCCAATCCCGATCGCCCATTGGTAAATTGAATTTCCTTCCGAATGGCATCTACAAATTTTTACCCTAAATCCTTAGATTTTAGACATTTTGGTCTACTACCCTTACATAAATTAACCTTATTTTGGAGGGCGATAGCCCATTTCATTCTCGGCTTTTTTTTCTTTGAGTTTCAACAATATTTCATCATGAACTTCGCGAGTAATTGGATAAAAATATGTTAAAATCATGCCGATAATTAAAGCAATTGTTGGCAAAGGTCCGATCGCCACTCGAATGGCAAACAGTGCAGAATCCGGCTGTATAGGTGGTTTCTGTCCCTGAAGTGTAGGGAGAAATCCAGCTACTTCTAAAGCCTGCCCGACCAACCACAAACCGATCGCCAATCCAATTTTTTGTAACAATACCATAAACGAATAGAACACACCTTCGCGTCTTTGTCCAGTCTGTAACTCATCCAGTTCAATCACATCCGGTATCATCGACCAAGGTACCAAATAAGCAGTAGAAACTCCCACACCAGCCAGCACTGCCAGCAAATACATCAATCCTACTTGTCCTGGTTGCAAGAAAAACAGTCCAGCTTGGGCAATAATCCACAAACTCATGCCCATAAAATATACAGCTTTTTTGCCGTATCTTTCGCTAACTTTACTCCAAACAAACAACATAGCCAGTGCAGTACCTTGAACGGCGATCGCAGTTTGAGGAAAAGTTTCTTCCGGTAGTTTCATCCAGTTTATCACAAAATAAGGCAAAATAGAAGCAGTTAATTGCACTCCCAACCAAGAACAGAGATAAATTCCAATCACGTACAAAAAAGGGCGATTATTAAATGCAATCCGTAACTGTTCTTTCAACCCCAAAGATGTAGAATCATCTTCTACTACAGGATTTTCTGCCAGTTGAGCAAAGACGTGTTTCCGAGTTCCCAAAAAGCACCAATATAAAGGTAATACTGAAATCACCGTACAGACAGCACCTAATATTAAGTATTTTTGGGTATTGTCTTTAACTAAGTCAAAGATAATTTTGGCTAAAATCAATGACAAAATGCTGCCACCGATAGAGAAAGTAAACCGAAAACTATTGAGGCTAGTGCGTTCGTTATAATCTTGGGTTAATTCTGGGGTAAGTGCAGTGTAGGGAAGATTAACAGCCGTGTAAGCAGTGTTGAATAGAATCGCGATAATTACATAGTACCAAAACAGTATGGTTGGATTTTCGCTAGGAACAATCCACTGCAAAAAGAAGAAAATCCCAAAGGGAATTGCGCCGTATACCATCCAAGGATACCGACGGCCCCAGGGGTGAGAGGTGCGATCGCTCAATACCCCCACAATCGGGTCGTTTACAGCGTCCCAAACCTTACCAATCAGTAAAATGTTGCTAGCAGTACCAGGAGACAAACCAGCCACACTGGTAAAAAACAGTAGTAGGTAAAATACCAGAACATTCGCAGTGATAGCTGGGCCTAGGTCTCCCGCACCGTAAGCTAATTTGGTCGAAAAACTAAGTTTTTTGGTTTCGTGGCTGTTGGCGGCTGGCTCAGAAGGGGAAGTGTTGCTCATAAGCTGTGATTTCGCGGTTATTTGACAGCGGGAGTCTTGGTACTAGGAGTATAACTCGCTATTCGTCCTCTGAGTCAGTTTACTTGAGCAAACTGGACAAATTTCAAAAATTGGTAATTGGTAATTGGTAATTGGTAATTGGTAATTGGTAATTGGTAATTGGTAAACTGAGTTTGATTAAATAATCACCGCATTTAAATTTCAATTTTAGCTGGAAAATTGTGCAGCCACAGGTTTTAACAACCTGTGGCTGCAACGGTATCAAAAATATATCTAAAGACTACTCATCTTCAGCATAGATAAACCGATACAATTCACTGGGATCAGGCTCAGCGCTTTTTTCAGCAAAATCCACCGCATCATCAATGACTGCTTCAATCTTCTTCTCGATCGCCTTTAATTCCTCAGCCGTAGCCAAAGCGCGATCGATTAAATCAGCAGCCAACTTCTTAATCGGATCGCGAGGGAACCAAAATTCCTTCTCTTCCTTAGAACGTAACTCATCAGGATCGGCCAAAGAATGCCCGCGAAAACGATAAGTCAACGCCTCAATCACCGTCGGTCCCTCACCAGCGCGCGCGCGCGCCACAGCTTCTTTCGCCACTTCTCGCACAGCCAAAACATCCATCCCATCAACCTCAACCCCAGCCATACCAAAAGCATGAGCTTTCTTGTAAATCAGCGGGTCAGAAGTAGCACGTTCATGGGACATCCCGATCGCCCATTTATTGTTTTCCACAACATAAAGAATTGGCAACTTCCACAAAGCCGCCATATTCAAACATTCAAAAAACTGACCATTATTCGCCGCACCATCGCCAAAAAAACAAGCAGTCACACCATCGGAACCCTCATCGCCCAAAGCCTCGCGGCGGTACTTAGATTGAAAAGCAGCCCCCGTCGCCACAGGAATCCCCTCAGCCACAAAAGCATAGCCCCCCAAAAGTCGGTGTTCGGCAGAAAACATATGCATCGAACCGCCGCGGCCCTTCGAGC
The DNA here is from genome assembly GCA_004292745.1 of Oscillatoriales cyanobacterium. Lineage (GTDB taxonomy): Bacteria > Cyanobacteriota > Cyanobacteriia > Cyanobacteriales > Microcoleaceae > Microcoleus > Microcoleus anatoxicus. Next base: position 9,620 of record RDXH01000165.1, read on the forward strand.
AACCAGTTTCTTTCCCGAACAACTCCGCCATCACCTCCCGCGCCGGCACACCGGCACTCAAAGCGTGAACGTGGTCCCGATAGGTGCTGCTAACATAGTCCGTGCTATCCCGGCGCATCGATCGAATCACCCCAGTAGAAACAGCCTCCTGGCCGTTGTACAAGTGCACAAAACCAAACATCTTGCCCCGGTAATACATCTCAGCGCACTTATCCTCAAAAAAGCGCCCTAAAACCATATCTTCGTAAAGCATCAAACCTTCATCACGAGAAATACTTACGCTTGTTGCGTCAAAAGCTGGTAAAGTCCGTTCCTGAACCATAAATAATTAATACCCGATAAGTATTATGCAAACTGTTGATAATCCGTCAACGACCCTAACTATACCAATAATCGGTCAATCGGCTTTTATCCCCTTAGTTGGGGATAGCGACTCCAAAGTCTCTATCCGCAAGCTAAAGTCTTCAAAGACATCGGAGGCGGACTCAACTTTAAAAGAAAAGCGCTGCTTGCCCTTCTGGGACAAGTCATGTCAGGAGATATCTCAGCAGTTGTG
>RDXH01000166.1 GCA_004292745.1 Oscillatoriales cyanobacterium
GACACAGAATAAACCAATTCCCAATTCCCCATTCCCAATTCCCAATTCCCAATTCCCAATTCCCCATTCCCCATTCCCAATTCCCCATTCCCAATTCCCAATTCCCAATTCCCCATTCCCAATTCCCCATTCCCAATTACTAATTACCAAGGCGAACCTATCATTGTAAAAGCCGCCCAATAATAAGGATGCGACAAATTTTTGTCTCCCCGCGCCGTCAACTCCCCAGGTAAAGGTAAAGCCTGACGATTACCCGATCGCACCAAATAACCATCCTCCAAACGCACCTCTCCCCGCAACATCGCCAACTGCGCCTGTCGCAAAGCCTCAGCCTTAATTGGAGCTACACGCAACTGCTGATAAAACTCCGTCATCAACCCCAAAGTACCAGCATCACTCACATACCACAAACTCGCCAACGCCGACTTCACCCCCGCATTCACGGCCAACCCCGCAAAACCCAACTCAGCCTGTTCATCACCCACCGCCGTCGTACAAGCACTCAAAACCAACAACTCCACCTGCGGATTCGATAACTTCAACTCATCCAACTCGCTCAACCGCAACTTAGTATCCCAAAACTGAATATAAGAATTCTCAGCACCCCCAGGCTGAAACTCACCATGAGTAGCCAAATGAATAATTTTGTACTCCTGCTGACGCTTTTCCCTCAAATTTGGCAAAGTAAAGTTCTCATTCAAAAAAGACAAACCAGGCCAAATCTTACCCACAATTGTGGATATCTCCAGCGGCACCGCCGGCAAAGGATTTTGATCGTACTTTTCAGGAAATTTCGATGCACCCATCGCCAAAACCCTAGCATCCTTAATACTGCTATAGCGAGTATCAGTTAAGCTCAAACTAGGAATCAATCCTAAACTATACTTTTCCACCAAAAATTGCTTGCCGTCATAAAGAGCCGCTAAAGGTAAAGTTCGCAAACCAGCATCCATCGAAAATGCTAGAGTATCAATTTTATGCAATTCCAAATCTGCTTCCAGGGGTGCGATTAACCACTTGTAAAGTTGCTCGCCCGGTTCCTTATAGTCAGCATTGATTAATCTCCGGGGACTTCGCACAGCATTGGTAAATTCCTTCGCAACTTGCAGCACTGTTTCGCGGCTGGCTGGTACGCTTTTAAAGATATTTTTGCCATCGGGTAAGAGCAGTACCAATTCTAAATTGTTGGCTTTGGCCCATACATAAACGATCGCAGGTTTTACTCCTGTCAAGCGATTAACGCTGCTGAGGGTATCTCGAATAGTTTGTGGCGTTACAGATTTTTCCGATAAATTGCCGCCAAAATAACGTTCAAATTCTTTCCCCTGAATTTGCTCTCTTTGCTGCACTGCGTCGATGGGATTTCGTTGAGTTAGGGAATTGTTCGATCGAGAAATTTCGGCAACTACCACACTCTGATAACTACCCGGCTTTTGGGCAGTTGTCCCTCCGTCACTATTGGTGGAGCTAGCGGTGTCTGGATTGTTATTTAACACCGATGGAGACAGTGATTGGGTTTCTCCTTGAGTGCTAGTTTTGCTACTCCCCAGGCTGCTGGCAGCCTGGTCTGAAGAGATGTTTGTCGTTGTGCTCTTTGGTACCGGGTCGATCGCGATCGAATTCGGCGCAGCCACCAATTCTTGGGAATTGGTTGTGGTTTTTAGTTGGATGGTTGTCTTGGGTGCTGGACTCGGTTCGATCGCGATCGACCCAGTAGTTGTATTTGTCGTGGTGTTAGGCTTAGAATTTGCAGTGGCCAGAGGCGTAACAGTGCAGGTTCCTGATTTGCAACTACTTTGCAACAAAGTCTGGGAACCCGATCGCACTTGGCCCTCTGTGGAGATGCTAACGGGGTCGCCCTCAGTGTTTGTGTTGGTAACTGTGGCTCGAAAAGCTCCTCCTGCGGTGATTTCCACATCACCCCCCGTATTCCCACGAGCCTTGATCGAAGTAACTTGAATATCTTTTTGCCCGGTGATGGTGCTAGAACCGGCTTTTCCTAACTCCGAACTAGAATTAATCACCCCAGTCGCGATCGAACCTGGTGCGGTAATGGAGATATCTCCGCCACTTTTGGCACCAAAGGCATCGATGTTGCCCGATGCTACAGCATTAGCGCTGCGGATTTTGATATCTCCTGCCCCCCCGTTGGTGGAACGAGAAGATAAAGTTCCTGTGGTGATGTTCCCCTGACTGCTAGTAATGTTGATGCCTGCGGGGGAGGTAATATCACCAATCTTGACGCTACCGGCGATTAAAGTAATAGAGGCGTTGTCAATGCCCGCGATCGCAGCCGTTCCCATGATAGTACCGGTTCCCAGGGGCGATCGAATCACGATCGGGTCTTGAAAACTAACAGTAGGTACTAGAGTAGAGTTAGGAGTTGAACTCGGCATGGGTGTTGAAGTCGATGGCCCAATCAAAACTTGACCATTACCATCAGAACGCCCGATCGCAATAGAAACAAACCCATTCCGCAAAGTCGCCAACTCAGCCCCAGTCAGATTCAAACCTTCTTTCTCCCCATCACCACCAAGGGTGATATTCTGACGCGCCTCCGTTGGTTGCAACACCAAACTACCATTGCTAGCCACGGAATTTTTGTTACCCGTCAGGTCAATTTCCCCACCAGTTAAAGTAATATTTCCCGCTGTTTGCAAACCACCAGCCTCCACCGGCCCGACACTTACTCCCTCCCTACCAGTCAGTGTCACATTACCAGCAATATTTCCTCTAGTATCGATCGCCCCCACGGTGACATTACCCGCAGCCGTCAGCGTGACATCCCCAGCCACTCGCGACACCGCCCCAGAATTCGATGAAGAAGTGAGAGTCGCTTCTGTACCTGTCCGTAGTCGATCGGCAATAATGTTACCTGTTTGGCTGGTGATGCGAATCTCCTGACCGTTAGTTGAAATATTACCAGTTCTGATATTCCCATCAGCTTTCAGAGTAATAGAAGCATTATCTGTGCCGGTGAGGGAACTGGTAGTAGTGATTGTTCCCCGATCCGAAGGTGACTGAATCATCAGCGGATCTGCAAAATTCAAATTATTAGCAACCAGAATCGAACCGCTGCTATCACTACGCCCGATCGTGATTCCGGCAAAACCATTTTGTAAACTTCCTAAATCGCTCGCCGTCAGATTCAAAAAACTATTACTACCCAAGTCACCCGCACCCGCGATCGCTATATTTTGACCAGGACTCCAAGGTTGCAACACCAAAAAACCAGTCCCACTCACCGAATTATTCCCACCCTTCAAGTCAATTTCATTGCCCGTCAAACTAATATTTCCCGAACCGCCCGCAATCCCCCCAACACTCAGAACATTCTGAGCAGTTAAATTCACAATTCCCGCACTTCTGGAACCACTCACATCAACTTTTTCTGTCCTTACGTTCAGCCCTTCCAGCAAAACATTGCCACTGCGACCATTGTTGGGATTAGATGCCGAAATATTATTACCAACAATCGCTCCCTGACTCGTCAAGCTAATATTTCCCCCTTTGCTCAACAAATTACCCACATTAATTTCCCTACCAAAAATTGCGATCGCCCCACCTTCTGTGCTAATAGTATCCCTACTATTCATTGCAAACAAACCCGTACCATTACCATCGGCATCAGCCCGAAAAGTCACAGAACCAGTAGTAGTTTGAAAACTCAACCTATCGTCTGCCAAATCAGAAATTTTAATATCATTGAAAGCTTCCAAAACCACATTAGTAGTCGCCGAAATCCCCTCCAAAGCCCTCGCTGAAATAGTCAAAGAACTCCCAGAACTACCGGGAAATCCTGGTGAAGTTGCAGCCCCCAAAATACCACCATTAGCCAAAATTGCAGCATCATCAGCACCGGCTGCGGCATCTGTCACCACAATATTTTCCGGGTCTAACAACAAAGTCCCCAAACCGTTTGTACCCCTAGTATCTACACTCCCATTAAAAATCAACCCTTTTTTACCAGAAACCTCGACAAACCCACCGACACCACCAACATTAGGAACTGTAGAAACACCCCTAGCATTCACATTCCCGGAAAACACGGTTGTACCATCCGCCCAGACGACGGCGCTACCCCCATTGCCCGATCGAGTAGCATTAATGGCGATCGAACTCTTACCATCGACATAAGTCATATTTGCAGTAGGCAGAGTTCCCCCACCTCGATAATCTCCCCCAACTCGCACCGTGCCCCCACCCTCAGCTCCCGAAGCATCAATCTTGGCGGAAAACAGCCCTACTCTTTCCCCCAAGACATGAACAGTACCTCCTGTGCCATTGGGCTCTGACACATTGGCAGCACCCGATACTACAGCCGTTCCTGGACTTGCCGAAATAGCTTCTCCTCCAGTCAGTACCACTTGACCTTGGGAATTGGTGCCCAGTCCGGTGGCGTGGTCACTCCCTCCACCAGAAAGCAGCCGAGGTAAACTCAGTGGCGAAAACGGCAAAGAAGTTGAGTCAGAAACACCAGTAGGCCCAGAAACTTCCAAACTCAGCAACATCCCATTTTGGCTCAAGCGCACCAGATTCTCTCCCGGCACTGCTGCGACTGTGATTTTACCCCCAGGAGCCGAAAGTTCTCCTGTGCTGATGACTGTGCCCCCAAGCAGAGTTAAATTTTGTCCATTGCCAACGGCTAATTTACCAACATTAACTATGCTCCCTGACTGCGCTGAAAAAGCAAAAGCACTAGGTGTTCCCACCAGGCCTGCATAATCATTAATCCCCGTGCTATTAAACCAACGATTATCAAAACCAATACTGCTAGCAGTAGTAGCAAAAAAAGACCCCGGCACATCCAGGCGGGCATTACTGCCGAAAATGATTCCTGCGGGGTTGACCAAAAATAGATTGGAATTACCACCGCTAACTTTTATCAACCCATTAATAAACGAAGCATCGCCACCAACAACGCGGCCAAATATATTTTTTATGTCCTGATTTGAAATAAAATTCGCTGTTTCCCCAGAATTTAAACCAAATCGAGTGAAACTGTGGAATTGATTTTTACCATCTTTTGAGGTAGCGCCTCCTGTAATGTCATAGCGCCCTGTTGCACCAGGGGTGACAGTCGTGTTCGTCTTGTCTGCGGCGGGAACAATGGATTGGGCACAGGCAATTTGAGATTGGGGATAAATTCCTACAATCACCCATCTAGTGCTGTTTTGTTTCGCCAACAGCAGACTGGGTGAAAAATCTAATATCCAAAGTCCGGCAATGGGAATTGCTGCCAGAATTGACCGTACAGCACGTTGAGCATTCATAATAGTTTGCCTCGGTCTAGACCTTAATTGGAGTAAAAAATGGAGATTTTAGCCAAAAAACAGTCGATCGCACCCCAATCCTCACTATTCCTAACGTGAGCTCTCGCTCTCAAATCTTAAATTCTTAGTCTAATTTTGAGTGTGTCACCAACATAGCAAACGTTGGCAAGCACTGTCCAAACACAGAAATTTAACGAACAAGGCAATATGAGCGATCTAATTTTGCGGATCATTGGTTTGACAGGGGGCATCGCTACGGGTAAAACCGCTATCTCTAATTATCTGGGCGATCGTTATGGATGGAGGATTTTAGATGCCGATATTTATGCCCGCGAAGCTGTGTGTCCAGGTTCGCCAATACTGAGTTCTATTGTAGAACGCTACGGTGCTGGTGTTTTACTCCCAGACGGCAATTTAAATCGCCCAGAGTTGGGAAATATTATTTTTTGTAACCCAGCCGAACGGCAGTGGCTAGAACAACAAATTCACCCTGAAGTCCGTCACCGTTTTGTGGAAGCCACTCACAGTTACATTGGTCGATCGCCTCTTGTATCCACAAACACATTGCCTCTGGTTTTAGCAGTCCCACTACTGTTTGAAGCTAACATGACAGATTTATGTACAGAAATTTGGGTAGTTTACTGTTCACCCTCTGTACAGTTAGAACGGCTAATGAAGCGAGATGGCTTGAGTGTCGATCTAGCTAATGCCCGCATTAATAGTCAGTTTCCCCTAGAGCAAAAGTGTCAGAAAGCTGATGTTGTTTTGGACAACTCCTCCAGTCTCGACTCCTTGTTTGTCCAGGTAGATGCCATCATTAGCCGATTTAAAATTTTACCTTGAAAAATTTGTGCGCTCTCCCCGACTTCTTAAATAAGTCGGGGATATCAAGCCTAAAATTCTGTGAGATTTAATTAGGTGGACTTACTTAAGTAAGTCCACCTAATTAAACGTAAGATACAGGTGGCTAAAAAGCTTGCTGTATGAGCATTCTTCCTTCTTCCTGAAGCGGTTCCTGAGCCCTTCGGCTACGCGGTTCCTGAGCCCTTCGACTACGCTCAGGATAAACGCAGTCGTTGGGCTGGATAAACGCAGTCGTTGGGCCTTCTTCCTTCTACTTAGCAATAAATTATGAAGTAAATCTGAATAATTAAATAAATTTACAATTAGCGCTCTAGCATTCCTCACGCAAGTGAGGTTGTCGCCAGTTAATTGATGCCCCTTCTTCAGGGGACAGCAATGAGGGGTATCACCCCCTAAACCGGAGGCGTAAAAAACTTACAGATTGGATCAATTATCAATTGGTAATTTTGCAAAACTTGCATTTTTTTACCCTGATATCAGAGCACAGGCTGCGTATCAAGAAGCGGAAACTACAAACACCGAACTTTATGATGCGTACTTACTCTTCTATCCTAATGTCAACTCTGTTATTGAGCAGCACTCCAGTTAACGCTCAAAGCCTACAAATTCCTCAGACATTTTTTTCTCAAGACAAATCTGTTCCCGAATTGTTAACATCCCAAGCCGATAATCCAACTTCTTCCACAGAAACAGATAAAGATTCTGCTCCAGAACGAGGTAGCGGAAGATAAACAGTCCTCGACGCAATAGGCATCCGTAATATCGAATTGTAGAGTGCATCAGGCGAGTTTTTTGAACAATTTTTAGTGATTCTGGAACTCGCCCCCCTTACCAATTAATCCAGATATTAAAGTTACGCTACCTCGGTCAGTGAATTTAATAGCATTACCGATGAGATTAATTAATACTTGACGCAATCGCTTTTCATCGCCCTGAACTCCCAGAGGTAATTGCGGACGCTATCCTCGATATTTAACCGCACCCAGGCGAAAAGTGAGGGCGATTTATCCATAAATATAAAGTATATTCTACCTTGGACTGACCACAATATTCCTAAAATAAATAAAAAATTACTAACACATCGCCTGATTTGGATTTTGTGTTACATTCAACAGAGAATCCTGTCCAGGATACCATTTTTGTACGCTCCGTTAAATTATAGGAACAACTAAAAATGAATGTTGATTTGCCACAACTGATTACCACAGGCGGCTATTTAGGAATTTGGGCGATTGTGTTCGCTGAATCTGGCTTGCTGATTGGTTTTTTCTTGCCGGGAGACAGCTTGCTATTTACCGCTGGCTTTGTTGCGTCTCAACCTGTAAGTAATATTAATATTTGGACTTTGATATTTGGGGCGTTTGTATGTGCCGTTATTGGCGACAATGTTGGCTATGCCACGGGACATCGTTTTGGTCGGCGCTTATTTCAAAAAAAAGATTCGTGGCTATTTAAAAAAGAATATTTAGAAAAAACTGAAATTTTCTACGAGAAACACGGTCAAAAAGTGGATAAATATTTATTGCCGATAGTTTTGGGAATAATTGTGTTGTCTTTTGTGCCTTCTATCATTCATATCATTCAAGAACGCCGCGACAGCAAAAAAGATTGAGGGCGAGGGTCCCAGACCGATCGATGGAGCCGATCGCACTAGCAAGATAACACGACCGAAAGTAATGGGGTCTATTGCCCGATTCCGTAGATTCGCCTAGAAAATCGCCAATCTAACCTCCATTTAGCCCGTCTGCGTTTCACCAGCATCCAATCCGGGAACTTGCCGCTCCCTAGGTTAATCTGGTACAACTAACACAGTTGAATGATTTGTCAGAAATAACATAAATGGTTGCAACATCAGTTCAGATTAAACACGAAGTCAAAGACTTATCCCTAGCCCCCTTGGGAAGACAACGCATCGAGTGGGCAGGCCGGGAAATGCCGGTGTTGCGCCAAATTCAAGAACGATTCGCTAAAGAAAAGCCCTTCGCAGGCATCCGTATTTCAGCTTGCTGCCACGTTACTACAGAAACAGCTCATTTGGCGATCGCCCTGAAAATGGGCGGTGCAGACGCCGTGCTCATCGCCAGCAACCCCTTGAGCACCCAAGACGACGTAGCAGCTTGCTTAGTTGAAGACTACGGCATTTCCGTCTACGCCATGAGAGGAGAAGACGCAGCTACCTACGAACGTCACGTTTACACAGCCCTAGACCACCGTCCCAACATTATCATCGACGACGGTAGCGACGTAGTAGCAGCGCTGATCCAACACCGCCCCAACCAAATTTCCGACTTAATCGGCACCACCGAAGAAACCACCACAGGTATCGTGCGTCTGCGGGCGATGTTGAAAGATGGCGTGTTGACTTTCCCCGCGATGAACGTTAACGATGCCGACACCAAGCACTTCTTTGATAACCGCTACGGTACCGGTCAATCTACCCTAGATGGCATTATCCGCGCTACCAACATCTTGTTAGCCGGTAAAAATATTGTGGTTGCAGGTTACGGTTGGTGTGGCAAAGGCACGGCACTGCGGGCTCGCGGCATGGGCGCTAACGTAATTGTCACCGAAATCGATCCAATTCGGGCGATCGAAGCAGTGATGGACGGTTTCCGCGTGATGCCAATGGACGAAGCAGCCACCGTCGGAGACATTTTCATCACCGTTACGGGCAACAAACACGTCATTCGTGCCGAACATTTCGACAGCATGAAAGACGGTGCAATGGTTTGCAATTCCGGTCACTTCGACATTGAAATTGACCTCAAATCCCTCGGTGCAAAAAGCACTGGCGTCAAGACTGTACGTTCTTTCACCCAAGAATACCGTCTCAATAATGGCAAGTCGATTATTGTCTTGGGCGAAGGCCGTTTGATCAACCTAGCCGCCGCCGAAGGACATCCTAGCGCTGTGATGGATATGAGCTTTGCCAACCAAGCTTTAGCCGCCGAACATCTTGTCACTAATAAAGGCAAATTAGAGCCAGGTATTCATTCAATCCCTGTCGAAGTTGACAGAGAAATCGCGCGTCTCAAATTGGAAGCAATGGGTATTTTCATTGATACCTTGACTCCAGAACAAATTGAGTATACAAACTCTTGGACTTCGGGTACTTAATCATTTAACCGTTGATAGTTGTCAGTTGTTGGTTGTCAGTTGACATTTGATAGTTGACAGTTGCTCGTTCCCAGGGATAGCCTAGGAACGAGAATCACCAACTGACAACTTTAACTAAATGACAACTGTCAACAACCAAATGACAACTGTCAACTAACAACTGACTAATAACTACCAAATTATTAAATCAAAATGGTTGAATGGATAACTAACACAATGCAGTCCATGAGTTATCTGGGCATTGCATTATTGATGTTTTTGGAAAACCTGTTCCCGCCCATCCCCTCAGAACTGATCATGCCCTTTGCAGGATTCACCGCATCGAAAAGTAATGAGATGCAGTTGGCACCGGCGATCGCAGCCGGAGTCATCGGTACAGTTCTAGGGGCACTTCCGTGGTACTATGCCGGTAAATTATTGAGCGAAGAACGCTTGAGGAATTTAGCCGACAAATACGGCAAATGGATTACTGTATCAGGTGCCGATATTGACAAAGCAAATAGATGGTTTAACAGACACGGCAACAAAGCCGTATTTTTGTGTCGCCTCGTCCCCGGAGTTCGCACCCTGATTTCCCTCCCCGCAGGTATCAACAATATGCCTTTAATTCCATTCCTGGCATACTCAACAGGCGGCACTATTTTGTGGGTTAGTTTTCTCACCTTTGCCGGATATCAACTAGGGAAACTAGGGAAAAATTATGAACTTGTAGATCAATATCTCGCTCCTGTTTCCAAAATAGTTGTCGTGATTATAGTCATCTGGTTTATTTTGTGGATTATCAAAAAGAATATGCAAAAAGAATAGAATCACAGATAAATGCAGATATCACAAAAAATCTGCGTTTATCTGCGTCCATCTGCTTCTATCTGCGGTAAAAAATTAATTATGCGTCCATCTGCTTCTATCTGCGGTAAAAAATTAATTATCTAAAATTTGTTGAAGTTTAGACAGAGAATCGTGGCAAAATAAGAAGAATTGCTATCCACACTGTTAAGATATGTACGAAAAGATTGTAGCCCCGACAACTGGTTCTAAAATTACATTCAAAGACGGTTTGCCGATCGTCCCCAATGACCCGATCGTTCCCTTCATTCGTGGCGACGGCACCGGCGTAGACCTGTGGCCAGCATCCCAGAAAGTCATGGATGCTGCGGTAGAAATGGCCTACGGTGGCGATCGCAAAATCAACTGGTTTAAAATCTATGTAGGCGACGAAGCCTGTGATGTCTACGGTACATACCAATATTTACCGCAGGATTCCCTAGACGCCATCAAAGAATACGGAGTCGCCATCAAAGGCCCCCTGACAACGCCCATAGGTGGCGGAATTCGATCGCTCAACGTAGCTTTGCGACAAATCTTTGACCTTTACGCCTGCGTGCGCCCATGCAAATATTATGATGGAACCCCATCATTGCACAAAACTCCCGAACTTCTAGATGTCATTATTTACCGGGAAAATACAGAGGATATTTACCTGGGAATTGAATGGGCTAAAGATAGCGAAATCGGCAAAAAACTCATTGAATACCTCAATAATGAATTAATTCCCGCCACACCAGAACACGGCAAAAAACAAATTCGCCTTGATTCGGGAATAGGCATTAAACCGATTAGCAAAACAGGTTCTCAGCGGTTAGTACGGCGCGCCATTACCCACGCTTTGCGGTTGCCAAAAGAAAAGCAGCAAGTGACTTTGGTGCACAAAGGCAACATCATGAAATACACCGAAGGAGCTTTCCGAGATTGGGGTTACGAATTAGCAACCACCGAATTTCGGGCCGAGTGCGTGACTGAAACAGAGTCTTGGATTTTGGGCAATAAAGAACAAAATCCTGAGATTAGCTTAGAAGATAACGCCCGCAAAATAGAGCCGGGATACGATGCTTTGACTCCTGAAAAACAAGCTAAAATTACTCAGGAAGTCGCCGATGTCCTGACTGCAATTTGGGATAGTCATGGCGACGGCAAATGGCAAGAGAAAATCATGGTCAATGACAGAATTGCTGACAGCATTTTCCAACAAATTCAAACTCGACCGAATGTGCAGTTTTTGAGGCCACTCACGGTACTGCACCGAAACACGCTGGTTTGGATAAAGTTAATCCCGGTTCGCTGATTTTGTCCGGGGTGATGATGTTGGAATATATGGGATGGCAGGAAGCGGCAGACTTGATTAAGAAGGGTTTGGCTGCGGCTATTTCTAATGGTGAAGTTACCTATGATTTAGCCCGGTTGATGGAGCCGCCGGTGCCAGAATTGAAGTGTTCGGAGTTTGCGGATGCAATTATTAAGCATTTCGCGGATTGAGCAACAGAGGAAGAGGACACAACAGTGTTCATTGGTGTCAACTTAAGCCTGAAACCCATGAGGAATATCGCTTTTGTTCGAGTCCAGATCCCC
>RDXH01000167.1 GCA_004292745.1 Oscillatoriales cyanobacterium
TTAAGGGGGATTTAGGGGGATCGGAATATGTGCAACTTCACATTAAATTGGTATAACGCGCCTTCTCTGCAAAAAAGCGGCGAAAGAAACCGGGTTTTTGACCGTTTGGAAAACTGGGATGCAAGATATTTCTAAAAAACCCGGTTTCTGCGTCCAAGACTATACTTATTCACCCCACCATCGCTTGTCGTTCAGCCATTACATAATCCGGCACCCAAAATCTATCTACAGACATCACAATAGCAGCCGAAATAAAAATATCAACATCCTCTCCCATCTCTTTAGTTGGTAGCAAACCAAATAATTCGTCAAATTCATTGACATCTGCTAAAATGTTTTCTAAATCATCTAAAAATTCATCTGGATAAATGCAGTGAATTGCTCCTTCATCTTCATAATATGCTTCTTCATCAGGCATGAATTGTGATGGTTTGATTTCTGCCATCAAATAATCTAGTTTGTGAAATTCTGCTTCAGGAACGATCGCCCCTACATCTTCCCCCGCTTCCTGTAACAGAATCCGATCGCCCTGAAACATCACTCGTTTCATAATCTCGATCGCCTTTTCCCGAAAATCCTCAACAGTTAAGCGAAAAAATCCCTCACCTGCGATCGCCAGTTTTTGGGCCACAGCCAGGCCAGGAACAAAATTTTGACAATTATCTGGCGCGATCGGTAAAACTACAGGTACGATCGAACTATTGTCAACAGCATCGAATCCTTCAGTCATTAGTTACTCTCCAAGGTTCACATAACTGTTGAGAATATTGCACAATAGATGAAATTGTAAATATATAGCACCTCAGTTTTTTTAACCGCCCATGAAAAGCCTGTTCCTCGATCGACTCCACCACCCCTCGCGCCCCGTCATCGTCTTCGACGGCGCAATGGGCACCAACTTACAAGTCCAAAACCTGACAGCAGAAGACTTTGGCGGCAAAGAATACGAAGGCTGCAACGAATATCTCGTCCACACCAAGCCCGAAGCAGTCGCCAACGTCCACCGAGGTTTCCTCGAAGCAGGCGCCGACGTCATCGAAACTGACACCTTTGGCGCTGCTTCCATCGTGCTCGCCGAATACGATTTAGCAGACAAAGCCTATTATCTCAACAAAACAGCGGCAGAACTCGCCAAAAGTATCGCCGCCGAATTTTCCACCCCAGAAAAACCGAGATTTGTTGCAGGTTCGATCGGACCAGGCACCAAATTACCAACATTAGGACACATTGATTTTGACACACTCACCGCCGCTTTTACCGAACAAGCAGAAGGACTTTACGACGGAGGCGTTGACTTATTTATTGTCGAAACTTGTCAAGATGTGCTGCAAATAAAATCAGCATTAAATGCCATTGAAGCAGTATTCAAGAAAAAAGGCGATCGCATTCCATTAATGGTATCAGTCACAATGGAAGCCACCGGCACAATGTTAGTCGGTTCCGACATCAGCGCCGCCCTAGCCATTTTACAGCCCTATCCCATAGATATCTTAGGATTAAATTGTGCCACCGGCCCCGATCGCATGGCCGAACATATCAAATACCTATCCGAACATTCACCCTTCGTCGTTTCCTGCGTTCCCAACGCCGGCTTACCCGAAAACATCGGCGGCCACGCGCACTACAAACTCACGCCCATAGAATTAAAAATGGCCTTGATGCGCTTCGTCGAAGACTTAGGCGTACAAGTCATCGGCGGCTGCTGCGGTACCCGCTACGATCACATCCGCCAACTATCAGAAATTGGCAAAACTCTCACACCCAAAATCCGCGAAATTAGCTGGGAACCTTCCGCCGCCTCAATTTACAGCGCCCAACCCTACGAACAAGAGAATTCCTTCTTAATAGTCGGCGAAAGACTCAACGCCAGCGGTTCCAAAAAATGCCGCGACTTACTCAACGCTGAAGACTGGGATGGTTTAGTCGCAATGGCGCGGGAACAAGTGCGAGAAGGCGCGCACATTCTTGATGTCAACGTCGATTATGTCGGCCGCGATGGTGTCCGCGACATGAAAGAATTAGTTTCTCGTGTTGTGACAAATGCAACTCTCCCTTTAATGCTGGATTCCACCGAATGGGAAAAGATGGAAGCGGGGTTAAAAGTTGCGGGCGGCAAATGTTTGTTGAATTCCACTAACTATGAAGACGGAGAACCGCGTTTTTATCAAGTTTTAGAAATAGCCAAAAAATACGGCGCTGGTATAGTTATCGGGACAATTGATGAAGACGGGATGGCGCGGACAGCAGATCAGAAATTTGCGATCGCCCAACGTGCATATAACGCCGCCATCGCCTACGGAATCCCCGCCCAGGAAATCTTTTTTGACACCCTAGCATTGCCAATTTCCACCGGGATTGAAGAAGACCGAAAAAACGGCAAAGCCACCATCGAATCCATCCGCCGCATTCGCCAAGAATTGCCCGGTTGTCACGTAATTTTAGGAGTTTCTAACATCTCCTTCGGCTTAAATCCGGCTGCGCGACAAGTTTTGAATTCCATGTTTTTGCACGAAGCAATGCAGGCGGGGATGGACTCAGCCATTGTTAGCCCCAACAAGATTTTACCCCTCGCCAAAATCGACCCCAAACACCAAGAAATCTGCCGTAAACTGATTTACGATGAACGGGAGTTCGACGGCGAAATTTGCGTTTATGACCCCTTGGGCGAGCTGACAACGGTGTTTGCGGGCAAAACTACAAAGCGCGATCGCACCGAAGACGCAAACCTTCCCGTAGAACAACGTCTCAAGCAGCACATCATCGATGGCGAACGCATTGGACTAGATATCCAACTCGCCAAAGCATTAGAAACCTATCCGCCTCTCCACATTATCAATACTTTCCTCTTAGACGGGATGAAAGTAGTTGGAGAATTGTTCGGTTCTGGACAAATGCAATTGCCTTTTGTTTTGCAATCAGCCGAAACCATGAAAGCGGCAGTTGCCTATTTAGAACCGTACATGGAAAAGTCGGAATCTGGGGACAATGCCAAAGGAACATTCATCATTGCTACTGTCAAAGGCGACGTTCACGATATCGGTAAAAACTTGGTTGATATTATCTTATCAAACAATGGCTATCGAGTGATTAATTTGGGAATTAAACAGCCAGTTGATAATATCATTGATGCTTACGAAAAGCACAAAGCTGATTGTATCGCCATGAGTGGATTGTTGGTAAAATCCACCGCCTTTATGAAAGAAAACTTGGAGGTATTTAACCAGAGAGGAATTACGGTTCCGGTAATTTTGGGCGGTGCAGCTTTGACTCCCAAGTTTGTGCATGAAGACTGCCAAAACACTTACAAAGGTAAAGTCGTTTACGGCAAAGATGCGTTTTCTGACTTGCATTTTATGGACAAACTCATGCCAGCAAAATCTGCTGGTAACTGGGAAGATTTGCAAGGATTTTTAGATGAAACTGAAAATGGCAATGGGGCGGTTAAATCAGCTAAGACTTCTGAAGAAATCGCTGTTGAGGATGCGAAGAAAGCCGCCAAACTAGAAATTCCGGCTGTTATAGATACTAACCGTTCCGAAGCAGTTGATGCAAATATCGATCGCCCAAATCCTCCTTTCTGGGGAACTCAGTTATTGCGGCCAGAAGAAATCCCCTTTGAAGAGATTTTCTGGCATTTAGATTTGCAAGCCTTAGTTGCTGGACAGTGGCAGTTCCGCAAGCCAAAAGAGCAATCGCGGGAAGAATACGATGCTTTCTTAGCTGAAAAAGTCTATCCGATATTGGAAGAATGGAAACACAAAATAATCACTGAAAAACTGTTGCATCCCCAAGCAATTTACGGCTATTTTCCCTGTCAGTCTGAAGGCAATTCTTTGTATGTGTATGACCCGGAAATTATGAAGGGCGGGCAAGATGTATCGACACCCGCAGCAACATTCACATTTCCCCGCCAAAAGTCAGCGCGCAGGCTGTGCATTGCGGACTTCTTTGCACCGAAAGAATCGGGTAAAATTGATGTATTCCCGATGCAAGTAGCGACAGTGGGCGAGATTGCGACAGAGTATGCACAAAAGCTGTTTGCTAATAATCAATATACCGATTATCTCTATTTTCACGGGTTAGCGGTACAGACAGCAGAAGCAATAGCAGAATGGACTCACGCGCGGATTCGCCGGGAATTGGGATTTGGTAGCGAAGAACCGGATAATATTCGGGATATGCTGGCCCAAAGATATCGGGGTTCCCGGTATAGTTTTGGCTATCCGGCTTGTCCGAATATGGCGGATCAATACAAGCAGTTGGAGTTGTTGAAGTGCGATCGCATTAACCTATATATGGATGAAAGCGAACAACTTTATCCCGAACAATCCACCACCGCAATTATCACCTATCATCCAGCAGCGAAATACTTTACTGCTTAATTTGTAGGGTACTGTTAACTGTTGACTGTTAACTGTTGACTGTTATACTCGTTCCCAGGTAGAACCTGGGAACGAGGAATTGATCTCAAATCCGGTAGCATCGTCCTGTATTCAGATCTCTATTCTCTCCCTCTGTGTTCTCTGTGTTCTCTGCGGTTAAATCATTCCGATGCAACGGTCAACAATAGGACCCTTCGACTCCGCTCAGGGTACGCAACTGTCAACCGTCAACTGTCAACTGACTATTTTATTCAGTTAGCATCGTCCTGTATTCAACGGTCAACAATAGGACCCTTCGACTCCGCTCAGGGTACGCAACTGTCAACTGTCAACTGTCAACCGTCAACTGTCAACTGACTATTTTATTCAGTTAGAAAAGTTGGCGGATGTATAGAGGAAGGACAGCTTAACGCAGTCTTACCGCTGTCCCAACGGCAGTAATCAGCAGCAAAGCCCCGGAAGAGTCTACGTTAATCGTGCCGGTGTCAATTTCTACCCCGATTACGGCATTTGCTCCCAGCCTCTGAGCCCGTTTTTCGAGTTCGGCGAGGGCGTCTCGTTGTCCTTTGAGGAACACTTCCTCATAGCTACCAGTGCGCCCGCCGATGATGTCGCGAATGCCGGCAAAGAAATCTCGCAGGGCGTTGGTGCCGTAAACCACCTCAGCAGTTACAATTCCCAAGTAAGATTGAATTTCTGCTCCTTGGATGATATCAGTTGTTGTTACAATCATCAGTTGGCCTCGATCGCGAATATTTTGAGTTAGTCTTGTTCTGTAAATTGACTACATCTCGTCCCTCAGAGATTCCTGGTACATCCTCAGTTGTCTGTTTGGCAAACTGACATTAATTCGCTCTTTCATTTCACACACTCTTTGAAACAAATGGCCGTGTACAAACAAATTTATGAGCAAGCCGCCCGTTTAGATACTGAAAACCCGCGCATTTTTTCCGGTATTGGTTATTTAGAAGCACGTCAGGGTAACTATCAAGCCGCAGTAGAATTTTACCAACAAGCCATCAGTCTCCAACCCAACAATGCCGACTTTCAATACGCACTAGGATATGCGATGGCGAATTTGCAAAACTATCCCGCCGCAGCCACAGCTTACCGCCGCGCCGCTCAACTCGATCGCAAAAACGTCAATGCCCTGATCGGTTTGGGAGTTGTACTCTTTCAGCAACAAGATTACAGTGGCGCTTTTAAAGCTTACCAACAGGCGATCGCGATCGACCCCAAAAATTGGCAAGCTTATTCTTCAATGGGTTTAGTCTTAATCCAGCAAGGAAACTTTGCTAGTGCAGTTAATCTGCTCCAGCAAGCAGCCAAACTCGCTCCAAAACAAGCCAGCATCCAGTTAAAATTAGGTACTGCATTACTCCGCAGCGGCAACACTTCCGAAGGGGTATTAGCTTTTGAAGAAGCGGCTAAACTAGAGCCTAAGAACGCAGATATGCAGTTAGAAATCGGCGAACTACTCAGAACTCAAAACGACTTAGACGGAGCGCTTGTAGCTTATCAGCGGGCTGTTGGGGTGCGACCTAATTTAGTGCAAGCACACGCTGCGATCGGGGAAATTCAACTGCAAAAACAAGATTTCTTAGGAGCGATTATCACTTTTCGGCGCGTCATTCAGCTTGAGCCTAACAGAGCCGAAGCTTATTATAATTTGGGTACTGCTCTCCAAAGGCGCGATCGCACATCCGAAGCAATTCAAGCTTTTCAACAAGCCCTCGATAATTATCGCCAGCAAGGTAACAATGATGGTGCCCAAAAAGCTGAGACGGCGCTCAGGGAACTCAAGTAATTGGTAATTGGGCATGGGGCATGGGGCATGGGGCATGGGGCATGGGGCATGGGGCATACCTCACTTTTTCGAGAACCGCCATAGTTGAGTTTTTGAGGTAATTATGGGAAGACCTGATTTTGAGGAATTAGAGGTTTATAAGTTGGCGGAAAGTTTGGCAAATGAGATTTGGGAGATTGTTAAAAAATGGGATTACTTCACAAAAGATACGATGGGCAAACAAATCGTTCGGTCTGCTGATAGTGTCTGTGCTAATATTGCGGAAGGAAGAGGTCGTCATAGTGACCAAGATAATCGGCGTTTTGTAAAAATTGCTAGAGGCTCTTTGTACGAGACAGTAAACTGGTTAAGATTAGCCTATGCGAGACAACTTATCACCAGCGAAGAAGTAAACCAATTCAAACCAACTCTCGATAAGTTACTGCCCAAGCTTAACGCCTATTTAAACTCAATAGGACGCAGGGAATAAATCATAAATAAGCCCAATTCCCGATGCCCAATTCCCGATGCCCTGTTTGCCCAATGCCCCATGCCCCATGCCCCATGCCCGATGCCCAATGCCCAATTCCCAATGCCCTGTTTGGCCAATGCCCAATGCCCCATTCCCCATTCCCCATTCCCTATGCCCCATCCCCAGAGTGTCAACTATGCAAACCTATGATGTCATTATCATCGGAGCCGGTCACAACGGACTGGTCTGCGCCTCTTATCTCCTCAAAGCCGGATATACCGTCCTCTTGTTAGAAAAACGTTCTGTTCCCGGCGGTGCAGCAACTACCGAAGCTGTGATTCCCGAATTACCAGAGTTTAAATTCAACCTTTGTGCGATCGACCATGAATTCATCCATTTAGGGCCAGTAGTCGAAGAATTAGAACTAGGAAAATACGGATTAGAATATCTCGAATGCGATCCAGTCGTCTTTTGTCCCCATCCCGACGGCAAGTATTTCTTAGCCCACAAATCCCTCGAAAAAACCTGTGCTGAAATTGCCAGATATAGCGAACGAGATGCCAAGAAATATGCCGAATATACCGACTATTGGCAACGCGCTTTAAATGCGATGGTTCCGATGTTTAACGCGCCACCAAAGTCAATTATAGATATTGCCGGAAACTATAATATTGATAAACTCAAAGACTTATTTTCAGTCATCGGTTCTCCAGAAAAAAGCCTCGATTTTGTTCGCACGATGATGACTAGCGCTGAAGAGCTTCTGAATGAGTGGTTTGATGAAGAGTTTCTGAAAGCACCCTTAGCCAGATTGTCCGCAGAATTGGGTGCTCCTCCATCGCAAAAAACGATCGCGATCGGGGCAATTATGATGGCAATGAGGCACAATCCAGGCATGGCAAGACCGCGCGGAGGTACGGGTGCATTAGTCCAAGCACTGCTCAATTTAGTCAAAAGCTACGGTGGTGTGGTACTTACCGATCGGCACGTTGAGAAAATATTAGTTGATGACGGCCGCGCCGCAGGAGTTCGAGTTGTAGGTGGCACAGAATATCGAGCTAAAAAAGGTGTCATTTCTAATATTGATGCGAAGCGTTTGTTTTTGCTAATTGATGACAGTGATGTCGATGCTGCCGATCCGAATTTGCGGGAAAGATTGGAACGCAAAATTGTGAATAACAATGAAAGTATTCTGAAAATAGATTTAGCTCTCAATGAAGCGCCCAAGTTCGATCGCTGGAATCATCAAGATGAATATCTAATCGGTTCTATTTTGATTGCTGATTCGGTGAAACACGTTGAGATTGCTCATACTCAGCCTGCGATCGGCAAAATTCCCGATGCTGACCCATCGATGTATGTGGTAGTACCAACCATGCGAGATCCATCAATGGCTCCCCCTGGACATCATACGGTTTGGATTGAGTTTTTTGCTCCTTATCAAATCGAAAATGCTGAGGGAACTGGGCTGAATGGTACTGGTTGGACGGATGACTTGAAAAATAAAGTTGCCGATCGCTGTATTGACAAATTAGCAGAATATGCACCAAATATCAAGAACGCCATTATTGGCCGTCGTGTCGAAAGTCCAGCGGAATTGGGAGAGCGTTTGGGGGCTTTTAAGGGGAATTGTTACCACATTGATATGACGCTGGATCAGATGATATTTTTCCGCCCTTTACCGGAGTTGGCAAATTACAAAACGCCGATCGAGGGTTTGTATCTCACCGGGGCGGGCACTCATCCGGGCGGCTCGATTTCGGGGATGCCCGGAAGGAACACGGCTCGCGTTTTTATGCACGCTCAGCAGCCGATCGCCCAGACTTTGGCGGATGCTGCTAATTCTTTGAAATCGACTGCTAAGTCGGTGTTTCGGAGTAATGAGAAGTAAGATTTTTAGCAACGGCAGATGAACGCAGATGGGCGCAGATGAATCACATCTGCGTTTTTTTTTACTGATTTATATAGTTCCTAAATTTTAGTGCTTCCAGCCTAGGTTATTTTCACACTCATCGATCGCAAATTCATACTTTGTGTAGATGCAAACCATCACCTAAAATTAAAATACTCAAATTAGCGTTACCCATGTTTGAGCAATGGCAAACCGAGTTTTGATTATTGGAGGCCGGGGACGAATTGGCAGCAGCGTCGCCCTAGACCTTGTTACCCATACCGACGCCGAAATTACTGTGACTGGACGGGAAGCTGAAGGCTCCATAGGGGATGGATTGCCGCCGGAGCGGGTGCAGTATCTGGCTTTAGATTTAGCGGATAGTTCCGCTATGAGAAAAGCAGTTTCATCCTCTAACCTGGTCATTCACACCGCTGGGCCTTTTCACTACCGAGATGCGAGTGTACTGAAAACTTGCATAGAAGCTGGTGTTAATTATACGGATGTCAGCGACAGCCGCAGTTTTACTCGCCGAGCGTTAGAATTGCGCGAAATTGCCCAAAAAGCGGGAATTACTGCGATTATTAATACGGGAATTTTTCCGGGTATTTCTAATAGCATGGTTCGCCGAGATGTGGAGGAGTTAGATACAGCAGAACATATCCATTTGAGTTATGTAGTTGGCGGTTCTGGTGGTGCTGGTGTCACCGTCATGAGAACCACTTTTTTAGGTTTGCAAACGCCTTTTGAGGTTTGGAAAAACGCCAGTTGGCAGCAGGTAAAACCCTACACCGATCGCGAAATAATTGAATTTCCACCACCCTACGGCAAAACAGGGGTTTATTGGTTCGATATGCCGGAAGTTATGACTTTGCCAGAAACTTTTCCCGTCAACACAGTTATTACTAAATTCGGCACTTTTCCTGACCTTTACAATCATCTTACCTGGTTTGTTGCTAAATACTGGCCCCCTAGCTGGCTGAAAAATAAAGGAGTGATTGAATTTCTGTCCTATGTTAGTTATGGGATGACTGGTGTTACTAATAGTTTTAGTGGGGTTGGGGTGGCGGTGCGATCGCAAGTGAGTGGCATTAAAAATGGCAAACCAGCTCAAGTTTGCTCGATCGCCCTACATGACAATGCTGCTGCTGCTACGGGCATCGGTACTGGCAGCATCGCTCAATTAATCTTAGAAGGCTGCTTGACAAAACCAGGGGTCTGGTCTGTAGAACAAGCCCTTTCTACGGAGCTATTTGAACGATCGATGGAGAGTCGTCACTTCAAAATCGATCGAGTTTGATGGGGTTAATCTATCTTCAGATAGAAGTCTGTATAGCAATCAGCATCTTAGTATAAGTGCTAGCAAAATAACTATCTCTTAAAATAGCAGGAGAAATTGACATGAAGCGCGTTTTAAAAAGTCTGGGACAAACCTTAGGTCGCTGTATTTTTTTGGGTTTGACGCTGGCTTTAATTGGTTTAGCTGTAGTGCCGACTCAGACTGCTCGCGCCGCAGGCATATATAACAATCAAGTACCACAAGAAGCTAAAATTACTGACCCGGCAGAAAAATTTGAGGATTTGAATCCCCAAGCAGCCTATGATGACATCGTGAAAGCTGCTCAAAATCCTGCAAAAGTAGAGCAGGTTTACGAAGAAAGCTTGGATGAGTACAAAGCAGAGCATCCAGAAGAGAGTTTAGTAGAAAAAGCTGAAGATTTTCTCGAAAAGGTCACTGGTAACGAATAAATTAACAAAAGTTAATCATCGGCCATGGGGCACCGGGCATCGGGAAACCCCACAATATCGGTTTTAGGCGAAGTCTAATAGACATCTCCCAAAAAGCGAGTCTTGAACAGGCAGGATGCCTGTTCCACAATAATTATGGGAGATGTCTAATTTGCAGTGGGAAAAAGCTAAGCACGCTATGCGAGATGCTTGGGACCGGGTGGAACGGGCTATTCCTGGAGACATAGATAAAGACGGGCGCTAAGGGCGATCGCGAGTATTTCGGTTTTTCGGTGTACATTCTTTGTCACACAAGTTTAGCCACATTATGCGAGTTTTAAACCCCTCTCTGTTTCAGGGAGGGGTATTTTTTTAAGCTTAGTTAAAAAAAGATTTTTGGGGCAACATGACAGACACAATTAGCACTATAGCAATTCTCAATCATTTGTGAATTTCTTGCTCCCGGACCTTAATAAGGGGAGGGTTGGGGTGGGGTAAAAAACTTGCGACTCCTGCAAGGATTACTATATCATAAAACTAATTCAGAACAGACAGTTCAAACATAGGTATAACTTGTGAAAGAATTATTGGCAAAAGCTTGGACTCTCAAGCAAAATTTAATTGACTTTGTACTCGAAGCAGAGGGAGAGTTGGCGGTAGCTTTGGAAGCTTATGTTGCCGATCGCTCTTCGCGGGAACGCTATGATATTGCTCATCAAAATCAAATAATTGACAGCTTTACCGTAGAAGGTAAAGCGGGAACAAAAACGCCGATCGACCTATTTATCGCCAGTCAGTCCGATTTAACTGAGGGCGATCGCAATTTACTAGACAGTTGGCTGCACAGAAGCTTCACAGGCTTGTTTGAAATCAGTCAAATTGCCACCGATAGCTTGGATCTAATGAATTGGTTGACGGCCAAACACTACACTGTCCAACCCAACAGTCCTACTTTTGAGCAAGAAATATCTCGGTTTAAGTTGGGAGACATTTTGCTAACTCGCATTGCACCTCTGACAGATAACTCCTGGATACTATCGGGCCCTCCCATACCGATGGGGAAATTGGGTAAGCCGAAATTGGCAGTGGCGATCGGCAATTTTAAGCAGAATTACAAAAATCATCTCTACAGCGATGCGCCGGAATTGTTAGAGCAAGCTTGGCATTCCGTAGAACAGTACCACAAGGATTTTACGGATTTTTTTGGTAGCGATGAATTGACTCTATCGGGATATCATCTCAATAAAAAACTGGCAGAATTTCAGGAAGTAATTACTAAAAAACGCTTAACTGATGCAGGCTTGGACGAAACCAAGTCTCTCGCCGAGATAGTGGAAGATGCGGGAATGGATCGAGAACAAGTCAAAGCAGCAGCGATCGCAGCCAGCGGTGCCGATGCCAAAGTAGTTGAAGTGGCGATCGACAGTAATGCTAACTCAAAAATGGTCATGCCCAAAGTCGAATTGCCCGATCGCTTCAAAAAGGCCGAACAGGTGACAGCACTTTCTCATCCCCGCTGGGGCCAAACATTTTTATCCACCTATACTCAATTTACCGCCATCCTAGCAGCAGCAGAATTTGCTAGCATCCCCGATGCGCAAAAGTTGGTTCGCAACTATTTAGAAGATCCAGCCATTAATGCTGGGATTTGGCATCGGCTAGCTAAAGTTGACTCTGCAAAATTAGAACAAGTGTTGCAAACATTTTTGGAACGGCCTGATTTTCAGATCGATCGGGATTTAGAGCCCTTGCTGCAAGAATTCAAAAAACCCTTAGAACCAGAATTGCCGGAAATAGCCAGCGTTCCCCAGCACCTGCACAATTTATTCCAGGAAGCTTTAGGCGAAGTCAATAAGTCAAAATCCAAGCCCCAGGACAAAAAGAAAACCTCTAAGGGCTTTAAATCCTGACCGCACAAAGAAACACCAGCCCCAGGGTTTAGACAGAGGGATAATTCCGCGGCGGCTTCACTTTGTTACCGCATCAGGACTTACGCACAGCAACAGCATCTATAGCAATCCTAAATAATTTGTGAACTTCTTACTCCCTCCCCTTAGTAAGGGGAGGGTTGGGGTGGGGTTAAAAATTTGTGACTCCTGCAAGGATTGCTATATAGCATGGCCTTTTGTGGGGGGCAATCCCCCGTGATTGTCCCGATTCCTGGGCATCCTACGTAAGTCCTGTTACGATTTTGTGACTCAGGTTGAATTCACCTTGAATAATCACCACTATTCTCCGTAATCTAACGGATCAAAAGATTTTTGTGAGCGATCGAACCGAACGTCCATCTGTATCATCCCGGACAGATTAGTATCGCAATTACATCTCTAGGGCTGATTTTCAAGATTTGTTTCTATTGCCACTTGACTCAAATTAGTTGCTATGATAGTCCCTATAATCAAAAAATAATTCTCATAAATTTCTACAACTACAATGATGCAAAATGTCTTTAAACAGTTGCAACACTTGCAGGGAAAGATCGCGCAACTACCTCTAGAGCAACAACAGGTTTTAGCCAGCAATTTCCAGCAATTATCCGCATCTTTACAACAATTGGCTGCGGAGTTTGAGTCGCTTGTGTTGTTGAAACAAGCCGAAGCAAAGTTAGAAAGAATTAATAGTAATTTAGAAATAAAAGTTACCCAGCAAGCTGCTAGCATCAGAAATTTAGTGCAGCAGTTAGAAAGAAGCCAAATGCTTTACCAAAGGGTAACTCAGGCACTCACCAAAGGAGAAGCTAGACTACAAACTCTCCTGCGAAATTCTTCCGACTTAATCACAATTATAGAAGCAGACGGACGGATTCGAGAACAAAGTTCCATCGCATTAGAGCGGATTTTAGGCTACAAACCAGAACAAAAAATTGGCGAATCGCCAGAGGATTTGCTTCACCCAGACGATGTACCTATTTGGCAAGCATATTTTGCCCAATTACTCAAACAGCCAGGGATTGCACCGCCTGTAGAATATCGGAAACGCCACGCTAACGGTTCTTGGGTGTATTTAGAAGTGATTGGTAACAATTTACTTCACGATTCCAGTATCAACGGCATAGTCATCAATTCCCGCGATATCACAGAGCGCAAGCTCTCCGCCGCAGCCCTGGAAAAATCGCAAAAGCAAATCGTTAATATCTTAGAAAAGATTACAGATGGTTTTTTAACTCTCAACAGCAATTGGCAGTTTACCTACGTCAACCAAAAAGCAGAGCATTACTGGCAAAAAAACCGCGAACAACTTATAGGTAAAAACATTTGGGAGGAGTTTACCGACACAGCAGACAGGAAAATTTTACAGCAGTTGTACATTTCAGTATCTGACCATGTTAATCTTCAATTTGAAACCTATTATCCGCCACTAAATGCTTGGTTTGAAATCGAGAGTTATCCGTCGGACGAAGGTGTATCGGTGTTTTTTCAAGATATAAGCGATCGCAAAAAAGCCGAAGCAGCCCTGCGAGCATCAGAATCCCGCTACCGTATTATATCGCAAATTACCTCCGAGTTTGCCTATGCTTTTAAAGTATTGCCAGATGGTACTTGGATCTGCGAATGGATGACGGAAGCGGTGACTAATATTACGGGTTATACTAAAGAAGAAATCAGAACTTCCGGCGGTTTACAATTCCACTGCATTCATCCCGACGATGTAGAAATGTTATTGGAACAAATGCAGTTTCGTGCATCGAGTGGCAAGGAAGTTAGCGAGTATCGAATTATCACGAAATCTGGTGAAATCCGGTGGATTTGGGATTGTCGGCAAGTGGTGTGGGATGAAGTAGAAAAGCGTGTTGTGGGCATTTATGGTGCTTGTCAGGACATCACCAAACATAAGTTAGCCCAGGCTAAATTGTGCGAAACCAATCAAGTTTTACAAGGTTTAATGAAAGCTTTGCCCCTGCCAGTTGTCGGGGTAGATACTAATGCCTTGGTGACGGTGTGGAATCCGGCGGCGGAGCGAGTTTTCGGCTGGAAAGAGTCTGAGGTTTTGGGGGAGCTGTTGCCGATTGTTGCTAGCGCTCAAAACGTAGATTTTTATGCCATGTTTGACTCGGAATTGGCGGGGGAAACTCAAGTTGCTAGGGAATGTCGGCGGCGGCGGAAAGACGGCTCATCCATTGATATGTGTCTGTGGACTGCACCGATGCGAGATGCTGAGGGTTTGATTTCTGGAAGTATCAAGATATTGTCGGAGATTTGCGAAGCAAACGGCGACGAAGAAAATTTCGGGCGATTGCTATCTCGCAAAGATAGACTAGAGCCATTTTGGGCTCGTTATGTCAACCTGCCTACAGGAATTAAAAACTTACAAACAATTTGAAATTATTGTGGGGTGGGCTATAATCTTGACCCAAATCTTGTAGGGTTGGCACGGGTGCATCTTTGTTTGGCAAATATATTCGTAGGGGCGAAGCATGACCGCTGTAAATCTCTGGTTATCACTAATAAATTGTCTGCGGTCATGCTAGAGCATCGTACAAAATCGGGATGCTCCCGTTGGCACTCCTAGGGCGTGTTTTCAAACTACTCCTTAAGATTTAGATCCCCCTCGCATCCCCCTTCCCAAGGGGGACTTAAAGACTCTTTCCCCCCCCTTTTTAAGGGATATAGTTCACTCTTTGACTTGTCGAACAGCTATCCGTTGTAGCGGCAGACTGAGGATGCTGGAAACAGTTAACAAGTAAGAAAGAACCGTCGTCAGCTTTAGGGTGGCAAACAACCAGTGGTCTTCTGACAGGGGCATCTTGAGCCCTAGGACAGAGATGGAGTAGACTATAGAGTACAGAAAACTCATCTTCATCAGCATTTCTTCATTTAATGTGCGATCGTCCGTGGGCCCAGAGTGGCGATCGCCCAACAGGACTAGACCGGCAATAGAAGCGACAAAAGAAACCATGACCAGATAGTCGTGCAGGCTAAGCTCAACCATTTTCAAACTTCCTTGTTATCCTACTTTTTATAATTAAACCTCAGTCTAAAGGATCTGTTTTCTGCTACCTAGCAATAGTTACAAATTGACACAGCCGCATTTACAAATCTTTATGAAAACTAATCGCGATCGACAGCCCCACCGTTTAGTCAGCAGAAAAGGACAATTCACCCTGAATGTGGTGAGGCTAGGCTTACCTCGCCTGCATTTTGCCGACCTTTACCACGGGCTGCTAACTCTTTCTTGGCCGAGATTTTTTATTTTAATTAGTCTGCTTTATGTCCTTACAAATTCCTTATTTGCCTTAGCTTATTTAGCAGGAGGAAATTGTATCGCCAATGCTAGACCTGGTTCTTTCCAAGATGCCTTTTATTTCAGCGTGCAAACAATGGCTACCATCGGCTATGGTTCCATGTATCCGCGCAATGATTATGCTAATACTATAGTTGCGATCCAAGCATTTTTTGCTTTGTGGGGAGTGGCAATGGTGACGGGACTTGCTTTTTCTAGATTTTCTAAGCCGACAGCTAGAGTTATATTCAGTCGCGTCGCTGCGATCGCTCCTTTCAACGGTGTTCAGACTCTCATGTATCGTACTGCAAATCAGCGCTTCAATCAAATTTTAGAAGCACAGCAACGAGCTACTTTGATTCGCGATGAAGTAACATCGGATGGGGATTATATGCGGCGTTTTTACGATTTGACTTTGGTGCGGAGTCAGTCTCCAATTTTTGCCTTAACTTGGACGGTGATGCACGTAATTGATGAGAATAGTCCTCTCTACAAACTTAGTGCCAAGGACTTGATCGAGCAGCAAGCTGAAATTGTAATTACGCTAACGGGTATTGATGAAACAGTGTCCCAAACTATTCATGCTCGCCATTCTTTTGTCGCTTCGGAAATTCTCTGGAATATGAAGTTTGTAGATATTATCTCTAGGACACCACAGGGAAAACGGGTAGTTGATTATACTCGTTTCCATGATGTCAAGCCTGTTGAAGAGAATTTGTAGGGGCTCACAGGCCCCGTGGTTGCCCCGCTTATGCTGGGGTAGGCACAGGGGCACTACCCCTACAAATCCTCATGAATGATTTACGATCGCCCAAAGTATTAAAATAGACAAAATACTCTTGGTACTATGCGCATAATTCATACTGCTGATTGGCACTTAGGACGACGTTTTCGAGGAATTGACCGCACTCCCGAAATTGCGATCGCCCTGGAAGAAATTTTGCAGGCGGCAAAAACCTGGGATGTCGATGCTGTGCTGATTGCTGGGGACATTTTCGATGTACCCAATCCCACTGCTTATGCCGAACGCATTGCTTATCATTTTTTCTGTGAATTGCAAGCGGCGGGAATTCCCGCCATTGCGATCGCCGGGAATCATGACTCGGCATCCCGGATGGACAGCATTGCTCAATTGCTTTCCCTCGCCGGAGTTCGTGCTTTGGGTAAACCCAGGCGATCGGCTGATGGTGGCACAATTCATCTTAACACAAAAAGTGGCAAACTTTGCGTCGGAGCCATGCCTTTTGCTTCGGAACAAAAGCTATTAGATGCTAATGCTTTGTGGGAATCTGACGATGGCGAATTCCGAAAAGATTACCGAGAAATGGTAGCAGATTTACTACAAAACTTAACTCAGGATTTTCGAGACAATACTGTGAATATGCTCCTGGGACACATGAGTATTGATGGCGCTAGATTAGCTAAATCTGAAGTCGCTTATTACACGCGAGAAAAATATCTGCTTTCGCCCCAAACTCTGCCTGTGGAAGCTCAATATATCGCCCTCGGACACATCCACATTCATCAGCGCCTAGCCCAGAATTCTCCTGCTTATTATTCCGGTTCTTTAATTCAGTTAGACTTTGGAGAAGCGGGACAAGAAAAAGGATTTTGTTTGATTGAACTTGAGCCAGGAAGTCAGCCAAAAGTGGAATTTAAACCTGTGACTTGCCATAAGCCCTTAAAAGTGCTTCAATGTCATCATGACAATCTAGATCAAACTTTAGAAGCTCATCGGTATCATCCCGGTTTTTTGAAAGTAATTGTAGAAATGGAAAGTCCACAAATCGGACTTGCCGATCGAGTGCGCCAAATCTGTTCTCAAGCACTGTTAATTGAACCGCGCTACCCAGAATCATCCCTAGAATCGACAGACATCACTCACATCGATCCCAATAATTTCGATCCCGCAGCCGAATTCTGCAATTACTATCAACATCGATTGGGAACCACACCGCAACCAGTAGTCTTGAAAGAATTTGATAATTTGTACAAAAAATTTAAGGAAAAAGTTAATACTTAAATAATGTAACTGCGTTACCAGGAAGAGCCTGGTAACAAGTAAACGAGTAAAAGTCCCAAATCCCCAATCTAAAATCAGTATGCGTCCACTTGAACTTTCGATCGAAGGATTTACCAGTTTCCGCAACGAACAGCGTTTGGATTTTTCCGAACTGGATTTATTTGCAATTACTGGTCCTACCGGTGCCGGTAAATCTTCCTTGCTAGATGCGATGACTTACGCTCTTTTTGGTACGACAACTCGTAGCGGAAAACAAGTAAGTGATTTAGTAAGTCAAGGGAGCGAAAATTTAAAAGTTCAGTTGCGTTTTGTCGTGGGTTCCTCGCAGTATCGGGTGACGCGGAAGTGGCGCTACCGTCCTAAAGCTCCTGAAACTAAGGTGATTTTGGAAAGTTGGCAACAGGGCGAATGGGAAACTTTAGAAACCAGTATTGTTGCTGTTCAAAAAATTATTGAACAGATTTTGGGAATGGATTTTGATACTTTTACACGAGCGATTGTGCTACCTCAAGGTAAGTTTGATGAATTCATTAAGGGTGATAAATCTAAACGTCGGGAAATTTTGCGACAGTTAGCGGGATTTGAGATTTTTGAGGAGATGCGGAAGGAAGCAACTGAACTGGCGAAGTTGCTGAAACAAGAGCGGGAAATGGTGGAACGTCAGTTAGTTGAGTTGAGTTCCCCCATAGCCGAGGAATTAGCCCAAAGGCGATCGCAACTGACGAGTTTAGAGCAGCAATTACCAGAACTAGAACAGGAGTATATTAAATTAGAAAAGGCTCTAGAGGAAGAACAACAACTGTTTTTGCAACTGACAAAACTAGATAGCTTGCAACAGCAATTAGCTCAATTAACAGGTAATTCTCAAGGGATAATAGTGCTGACGCAGCGCCTGGAAAAGTCGAAGATAGCCAATAATTTACAGCCAGATTGGGCTTTGGTTCAACAAGCTCGCGGACAATATGTCACCGCAGAAAATAATGCTAAGTTGGCGCAAGAAAAATTAATCAAATCTCGCTCGGAATTAGCAGCCCAACAGCAGCAACTAGATGCGGCAAAAGGTAGACAAAAGGAAATAGCAGTTAGCATTAAAGCTCGTGAAGATGCTCTGGCTACTGCCAAAGTATATGAAGAACAACGCTGTCAATTAGAAAAAGAAGTGGCGATGGTTCAAAAAAAGGTACAGGAAAAATTGCGTAATTTAAAAGTAGTAGAGAAAGAACTGGAAGCTGCTAATCATAAAATGCAAACTTCGGGATTCCTGCTTACTCAAACAGTCGCACTGATGCAACTGTTTTCGCCTGGAGGAAAGCTTTTGGAACAGTTGCAGCAAGCCGAACCTTTATTAATCGAATTTCAATTCTTACAAAAACAGGCAAAAAATCAACAGCAACAGTTAAATAAAACTGTCACGGAAAGGCAAAATATTCAAGATAATTATACTCTGATTTCTGAGAAATTAGCAGTAGCAGAAGCTAAGCTGAAAAAGTGCGTTGAGGAGTTAGCAGCAGCAGAAGCAGCTAATGCCGAAGCTACGGTTTTAGATCGTGTGACTGCTGTCAGAATGTCCTTGAATGCTGGGGATATGTGTCCGGTATGTGGGGGGGTACATCCTGAGAGCGATCGCCTGCCCTATTTAGCCAAGTCAAAGATTGTCGATCTCGCTCCTTTCCGTGAAAAAATAGCTACAGCCAATCAGGTTGTTAAGGTGATTCAACTAGCGACAAGTGAAGCTAAAAGCTCTCTTTTAGCCAGTGAAAAAAAGGCAATTGAAATTGCTGAGGGATTAAAAGAAAATTTGAATTTAGTGGAAAAAATACAGCAAGATGTTAATGATATAATGGATAATTCCGACTGGGAAGCGGCTAAATTGCAGGAGGAGTTAGTAAGTTTAAAAGAGAGCGATCGCCAATATCGAGAAACTGAACAACAGTTCCAACAAGCATCAATTGAATATGAAAAAAATCAACAATTATTGACTTTTTTAGAATCGACAACAGCAGCGAAACAAGAAGACTATCAAAATGCGATCGCCGAAGCCGACCTCCGACAGCAGCAGTTACGAAATTGCGCCAATGCGCTTTATCGAATTACGGAAGATCGACCTTACGATAATTTAGCAAAATCTCTAGAACAAGACAAAGAAAACTTAGAAACTTTGCTCAAATCCGCAGAAAATGATTATCAAAAGGCCTATGCTAATACAATTCAAGCCATAGAAATACATAAACAAGCCACCACGATGCTGGAAGCAGCTATTACCCAAAAACAGGACATAAACAGAGATTGGCAAAAAAAACTAACCGAGGCTAATTTTACAGAAGATACTTTTGTCGCAGCAGTTGTCCCACCGAAAAAACAATCTACCTGGGAAAATGCCATTCGGGACTATCGGGAATCCAAAATCCAGTTAGAGACCAGGGAAAAAGACTTGAACGAGCTGATTGCAGGCAAGACTACTAATGAAAATATCCTAGCACAGATGCGATCGGCAAAATATGTCGCCCAAGAAAACTTAAAACAAGCCAACAACAACCGTGCCGAACTATTAGTTTGGATAAAAGTCGCCGAAAAAAATCTCCAACAAGCCCAAAGACTGTCGCAACAAATCACCAATTTAACAGAACAAGAGCAAACTTATCACACCTTAGCCCAAAATCTAAAAACCAATGAATTTCAATCCTACATCTTAGAACATTTAGAAGCAGAATTAGTCGGTAGCGCCACCTTAATCTTACAAGAATTAACCGAGAATCGTTACACACTAAAAATCCAAGAAGGCGAATACTGGGTAGCAGATAATTGGAATGGTGGAGAAGCAAGACGAGTGCGAACACTTTCCGGCGGCGAAACCTTTGCGACTTCCTTATCAATGGCCTTAGCTTTGTCGGAAAAGCTGTCTCAAGGTGCTCACTTGGGTAGCTTGTTTCTGGATGAAGGATTTGGCACTTTAGATGCAGAAACTCTCGAAAGTGTTACCCTGATCTTAGAATCTTTGCGGCAGCAAGAAAGGCTAATTGGAGTCATTACTCATGTTCGAGGATTGGGAGAAAGATTACCAGCACAGGTGAAAGTTTACAAATCTCCAAAAGGCTCTAGAATTGAAGTAAAAAAACTTTAAACAGAAGAAAGTTCGGCGGCGGATAACGCATCAAAAAAACAAAGATTATATGAAAATCAACCCCACTCGAATGGAATCGGTACAGTCGCCAATTATTCCTGTTGTCGGCGAACTAATCCGCCAAAATCCAGGGACTATATCTTTAGGACAAGGCGTAGTTTTTTACAATCCACCGCCACAATCCTTTGCAAAAATTCCCGAATTTCTCGCAAATCCCGACAATCACAAATACAAAGCTGTGGAAGGAATTCCAGCGCTACAGGATGTCATAGCAACCAAACTCAAAGCAGACAATGGTATTGAAATTAATCGAAACAACTCCATTGTGGTGACAGCAGGTAGCAATATGGGATTTATCAATGCTATTCTTGCTATCACGGTGGCTGGAGATGAAGTGATTATTCAATCACCCTATTACTTCAACCATGAAATGGCGATTATCATGGCAAATTGCCGTCCCGTCATCGTAGCAACTGATGAAAATTATCAACTCAATTTAGAGGGAATCAAAACCGCAATTACTGACAAAACGCGAGCCATTGTCACGATTTCACCAAACAACCCAACCGGCGTAGTTTATAGTATCGAATCACTCCGGGAAGTGAATGAACTTTGTCGCCAACATAATATTTATCATATCAGTGATGAAGCCTACGAATATTTTACCTATGACGGGGTTAAACACTTTTCACCGGCTGCTTTTCCCCATAGCAGCGAACATACAATTTCCCTATTTACGCTTTCCAAAGCCTACGGTTTTGCTAGTTGGCGGATCGGGTATATGGTAATCCCAGAAAAGTTGTTGGTTTCTGTTAGGAAAATTCAAGATACAATCCTGATCTGTCCCCCAGTCATTTCCCAGTATGTAGCCTTGGGAGCCTTGCAAGGGGGGCGAGAATACTGCGATAATTATGTCAGGGCGATCGCCTCCGTGCGACAACTCGTATTACAGGAACTCAATCACCTGCAAAACTACTGTACAATTTCGCCTGCTGCGGGAGCTTTCTACTTTTTCTTGAAAATTGATACACAAATTGATACAATGGAATTAGTAGAACAATTAATTCGCGAATACAAAGTGGCGGTGCTTCCAGGCACAACTTTTGGTATGGAGAATGGTTGCTATTTACGCATCGCCTTCGGTGCCCTGGATTCAGAAACCTGTGTCGCAGGGATTAGCAGATTAGTGAAAGGTTTGAAAACAATTTTAGGAGCATAAAAAATGGTAGCAACTAATGTGAATCCCACTACAAATTCTCAGCAATTAACGGCATCAAAACTGGCTGAATTGCGGGTGTTCATGGCACAGCATAACTTGGATTGCTATTTCATTTCAGCGGTGGACGAACACTTGAATTTATCGGTAGCGCCAGCTAAGCAAAGACGAGCTTGGATTAGTGGGTTTACTGGTTCCGCCGGCGATTTGTTGGTGGGGAAGAATTCGGCTTGGTTGTTTGTGGATTCCCGCTACTATGAACAAGCAGAATTGCAAATCGCTCCGGGACTAATGGAAATATGTAAACTGGGTTTAGAAGGTCATTTAAATTTAATTGAAACTTTAGAAAAACTAGCAGCGGAATCGACAGCGAATAAACCTAAATTGCGTTTAGGTTTCGATCCATTTAGTCTGTCGGTGGAGTCTTATAAAAATTGGCAGAGTAAATTGACGCAGGCGGGAATTGAACTGATAGCAATATCGGATAATTTAGTAGACAAAGTGCGATCGCACAATCTAGCACAAACAGCAGAAACTTTAGCCGCCATTGACGAATCTCCCCTATTTAGTTTACCTGTATCCCTGACTGGAGAAAGCACGGAACAAAAATTAACCAGAGTCAGGGAAGCGATGAAGCAAGCAAATATTGATGTGCTACCGATTACCAACCTCAATCAAATAGCATGGCTGTTCAATCTCCGAGGCTCGGATATTCCTAACATTCCGATTTTTATATCCTATGCTATTGTCACTGCCAATATAGCTTTTTTGTTGACCAACCCCCAGCGAGTTGCAGCAGAAGTTAAGCAAGAATTGCCTGGGGATGTAACTTTGCTACCCTACGCAGAATACCAGTCTACTTTAGAAAAGTGTGTCAGTGCGCCCCAAAAAATTAGGGTGCTTTTAGATCCCAAACATACTACAGCAGGGACTTATCAGTTAATCTTAAATCAGCAAAAAGTACAGAAAGATGCTGTGGAAATAGTTTTTGAGACTAATCCCATCGAAGGGATGAAAGCTCGGAAAAATCCTGTGGAAATTGAGCAGATGAAATCTGCGAATTTCAAAGCAAGTCGAGCTAAAACTCGGACTTTTAAGTGGTTGACAGAACAACTAGAAAATGGTAGTATACTGACAGAGTTTGATGTCAAAGAAACCGTCGAAAGGTTTTATCAGCAGGAAACAGACTTTCAGACTTTAAGTTTTAGAACGATCGCCGGTGCGGGAGTCAATAGCTCGATCGTGCATTACGGCACTCCCAGTCCAGAAGTGAGGCTGAAACCAGGGGAACTACTGTTACTGGACTCAGGAGCGCAATATTTAGGGGGTACAACGGATGATACCAGAACCGTGGCGATCGGAGAACCAACGGCGCTACAAATAGAACACTACACGACTGTTTTGATGGCACATATTAACTGTGCAATGCAGCAATTTCCCAAGGGGACAACCGGTGCGCAATTAGATGCGATCGCCCGTGGTGTATTATGGCAACA
Source organism: Oscillatoriales cyanobacterium (assembly GCA_004292745.1). Taxonomy (GTDB): domain Bacteria; phylum Cyanobacteriota; class Cyanobacteriia; order Cyanobacteriales; family Microcoleaceae; genus Microcoleus; species Microcoleus anatoxicus. The sequence continues at coordinate 23,336 of RDXH01000167.1, forward strand.
ACAACTGGACTACGGACACGGGACTGGGCATGGAGTAGGCGCATTTTTAGCCGTTCACGAAGGGCCAAACGGTATCAGCAAATCGGTACAATACGCCCTAGAACCTGGGATGGTAACTAGCATAGAACCGGGATATTATCAACCGGGATGGGGCGGAATTCGCATCGAAAATCTCTATGTTGTCAGAGAAATGGGGTCAAATAATGATACGGTTTGGTATGGGTTTGAACCGCTGACTTATATTCCCTTTGACCGGAAATTGATTAATGTCGATCGACTGTCACAGACTCAACTGGCATGGTTAAATAAATATCATAGTGCGGTAGTGGAGAAGCTGGCAACGGTGTGCGATACAGGAACTGTGGAGTGGTTAAAAAAAGCCACCGCAGTCTAATTTGCAGTTAGTTAATTTGTAGTTAATTTGTAGGGTGCGTCGCTGGGGGACATGGACTCGAATGTGCTGATTGACTGATGGCGACGCACCTTATATTTTTAACTGTTGCATGGTCATGATTTAACCGCAGAGAACACAGAGAACACAGAGGAAGAGAATAGAGAGATGAATAATTCAGATCCTACTGGATTGGATGTAAATCAATCGAAAACTGAGACATAAGATGCTGGTTCCCAAGTCGGAGGTGCTTCGGCTGGATTATGAAAAATCATCGGCAACCAACTTGCACCAGGAAATCTATCTTCTAACCCATGCAATCTTTCTCGTGTTTCTCGCACAGAAGCGTATAAAGATTTACCGCTTGAAAATGCCTTCAGAAAATGTTTCAAGAATGTGTGTGCAACTTCATCGGGTATCATGTAAGGCATGACGATGGTTGTGAGACTTCCGAAATTAGCTAATTGATTGGCTATTCCCAACCCATCACAGGTTCCTGCGTAGAGAATCAACAAAATGAAGCAATAATTCAGATTTGAGCCAGTTGTTGATGCTATTTTGTAATTTTTTATTTAGGTCATAAAAAGAGAACTTAGGGGGAATTTTTGATAGTTTTATTAGTGCCATTCTATGGCAACCAAAAGGATAATTTAGGTAATATAGCAATCCTAAATGATTTGCATAATTATTGTAGGGGCTCTTGGCCCCGTGGTTGCCCGATAGATAGGGGTAGGCACGGGGAGTAGGGGTAGCACTACCCCTACAAATCCTCATGAATGATTTAGGATTGCTATATAATCAGCCGCCCATTCAGGAATATCTACTATTCTTGAGGCCAATTGTTTTTGGGGGTTTAGGTACGGTGGAGCGCATTAGTGTCAACTTAAGCCTGAAACCCTTGGTATCTCTTGCTTTTACCTAAGTCTAGATCCCCCTAAATCCCCCTTAAGAAGGGGGACTTTGAGAAGACTCTTGTCCCCCCCTTCTTAAGGGGGGCTAGGGGGGATCTAGATTTAATAGTCAAACAGCAGTCTCTGACTGGGTTTGACGTTAAGTTGACACCAATGGGTGGAGCGATCGCCATGTCGGGGGCACTTC
>RDXH01000168.1 GCA_004292745.1 Oscillatoriales cyanobacterium
GCAACACCGACTCCAACTCCGGCAACACCGACTCCAACTCCGGCAACACCGACTCCAACTCCGGCAACACCGACTCCAACTCCGGCAACACCAACTCCAACTCCGGCAACACCAACTCCAACTCCGGCAACACCAACTCCAACTCCGGCAACGCCGACTCCAACTCCGGCAACGCCGACTCCAACTCCGGCAACGCCGGGCAATGATACCATCGAAGGTAGCGCCCAAAACGACACCATCGACGGCCTTGCAGGTAACGATGAAATTTCCGGTCTAGGAGGAAATGACTCCCTCCTAGGCAACACCGGAGATGACTACTTAAATGGTGGCGCAGGAAATGACAGTCTAATTGGCGGCGCAGGAAATGACTTTCTAGACGATGAATTGGGCAATAATTTGCTCTCCGGCGGTGACGGCGATGACGAAGTTTTCGGCGGCAGCGGTGCCGACTCCCTCACAGGAGATGCCGGAGATGACTACTTAAATGGTGGCGCAGGAAATGACAGCCTCTTTGGTGGCGCAGGAAATGACTTCCTAGACGATGAATTGGGCAATAATTTGCTCTCCGGCGGCGACGGTAATGACGAAGTTTTCGGCGGCAGCGGTGCCGACTCCCTCACAGGAGATGCCGGCGATGACTATTTAAATGGCGACGAAGGCAATGACTCTATTTCTGGCGATGTCGGCAACGATATTGCAGATGGTGGTGACGGTAACGATACCTTAGCTGGCGGTGATGGCAATGACCAACTCAGCGGCGGTTTCGATAATGACAGTATCAACGGCGGCCTTGGCAGCGACGCACTCTACGGAGATGACGGTAACGATACCCTAGAAGGCGGTGGCGGTGCAGATATCCTATTTGGCGGTACTGGCAATGACTTCTACGTGTTAAATGGTACTTCCGCAGGGGGCAGCATCATTGCTGACGACAACGGTACCGATAGTCTAACTCTCAATGGTGTCACGCTGACGATCGGCTTGGCCGCCGGTACGGCAGGCGTCACGCGGGGCGGCGAATTCGATACCGACTTGCTAATTGACCTCAACAAAGACGGGGTTTACAAAGTTGCTGACGACTTGTTGATTCTCGACTTCTTCGCGGAACCAAATCTCGAACAAGGAGATGGTTTTATCGAAACAGTCGGCAACCTCTCAGGGGCCGATATTCTCAAAAGTTTCCCGCTGAAAGCAACGCCCGGCCCTGATTACCTCCCCGGCGGTAGTGGCGATGACAACATTGACGGATTGGCCGGCAATGATACGATTGAGGGCAACCAAGGCAACGATTCGCTGTTCGGCAACGCCGGCGATGATGTGTTGAACGGCGACGAACTCATTACGATTAGTGAGGCAGGCGGTGACGTAATTCTCGGTACGGGGATTGGCAATGACTATCTCGACGGCGGCGATGGCAATGACACCCTCGATGGCGGCGAAGGTAACGATACTCTGTTAGGCGGTGCCGGTGATGACAGCCTCTGGGGCGGTGAAGGTACTGACATTCTCAATGGAGGAGATGGCAAAGATACTCTGTACGGCAACGAAGGGAATGACAGCTTGTTTGGCGGTGCCGGCAATGACTTTTTGTTCGGAAACGAAGACAATGACACTCTCGACGGCGGCGATGGTGATGATTTTTTAGTTGGCGGTTTGGGCAATGACAGCATTGTCGGCGGTGCCGGTATCGATACGGTGTCTTATGGTACTTTGCCAAGTCCAGTCAATCTCAATCTCGCAACGGGAAGTTCCACAGCCGAAGGTACTGATACCCTCAGAGATATCGAAGTGATCATCGGTACAACTCTCCCCGATACAATTGTCGGCAGCAGCAACAGCGAAAGCCTCATCGGTAACGGCGGTGCAGACATTCTCACCGGTGGTGGTGGCAACGATACCTTTATCCTCGACCCCGCCAAATCCGGTGGTAGCAAAATTCAAGGTGCAGCCGGTACTGACAATCTCATTGTTACTGGTAATACCTTAGCTTTATCTTTGACTCCCGGTTCCATGGGAATTGGCCGTAGCGGTACTAGCTTAGTAGTAGACCTGAATAAAGACGGTCAAATCAACCTCGCTAATGATGTCGAACTGCTCAATTTCTTCGCATCTACTAGCGGTAATATTCCCGGTACTGGATTCATCGAAAATGTAGCAGGTACTCCCGGCAATACAATTCTCGGCAAGTTTGCCACACCTATAGTCATACCCACACCGACTCCCACTCCCACCCCCACACCTCGTGGCCCCCAGATTTTAACGCTTCCCATTGAGATTCCGAATCCAAATACTACCGTTGATTCCACCTTCAATGGCGGCCCGCTCAACGATTTGTTATTCGGAAATTCCCAAGCAGATGCCCTCAAAGGATTGGCTGGAAACGATACGATTTTCGGCTTAGACGGTGCTGACAATATCCTGGGCGATGACGGTGAAGATTCGTTATTCGGCAATGCTGGCAACGACTTTATCGATGCTGGAAACGGCAATGATGTTGTTTACGGCGGTAAAGGTAACGATCGCATTTTAGGTGGCGGAGGTAATGATTCTCTGTACGGAAATGACGCCTCGGATGCTGTTTTTGGAGGAGATGATAACGATGTAATTTTTGGCGGCAAGGGTGATGATTCTCTGGGCGGTGATGCTGGAGATGACAGCGTTTTAGGTCAGTTGGGTAACGATTTCTTGCTGGGTGGCAGCGGTAATGATGCTGTCAGCGGTGGCGAAGGAGATGATACTTTAGCGGGTATCGATCCGATCGCACTTACTCCCGGAGTAGGAGAATTTGATACTTTGACTGGCGGGGAAGGAAAAGACCGTTTCTTGCTAGGAGATAGTGATAAAATCTACTATTCCGGCGATGGTAATGCGGTAATTAGTGATTTCAATTCTGCGGAGGATGCGATCGTCCTTTCGGGTGTTAAGGCAGATTATTCGCTGTCGGTGGCGGGGAATGTGACTAGCATTTTCCTGAAAAAACCCGGTCAATCTGACAATTTGATTGCGACGGTGCAAGGGGTGACGGATCTAAATCTCGATCGACCTTATTTCACTTTCCTTTAGGAACGGTTTTTATTAACCGCAGATTAACGCAGATAAATCTTACAGAACCTAGGCAAAAAACCCGGTTTCTTTGAACAATCGTCGCTCTATCGCCTGAGATATTGACGCAGAAACCGGGTTGTTGACCCCCCGTGTGTCCAGGACTGTCTTATCTTCTTTGCGTTAATCCGCGGTTTTTCTTGCCATCACAACCACCCTGCTTTCTCCACTACCCATTTTTGCCAAACTTACTATCCTGCAAAGAATTCCCAATCCCCTGAATAACTCCCCGCCCCACCAACCCAATTCCCCGCCCAACTACCTCAGTCAAAACATAAACAACACCCACACCAAACAGCGAAACAACGGCCCGAAGCCTAGGTGCGATCGCATCCCTCATTTCCAGCACCAAAGTCAACGCCAACCGCCATCCAGAAAGCCGTGCTAACTCCATATTTCTGGGAGCATAAATACAAACTCTCTGAATTCCCGAATCCCTCAACACAAACAGCCAAAACCTACTCTCAAAAATAGCCTTCGGTTCCACAAAATAACTTTCCCAGCGATACTTCCAAGATAAATTATTGCGAAACCGCTCAATCTCTCGTGTCGAAATTAACTTCCCGTCATAAAAACTTTGCTTAACTTCCTCAACATTCCCAAAATTGTTTAGCAGAGGCTGCACCACTCCACTAGCAACTTGAATTACCAAATTTTCTAACAAATACTCAGCCCGCTGCATTGCTTCAGGACTCCCAGCCAGACAAGAAATATTATCAACAATTAAGGCATTTTCAAATAGCAAATGTGCAAAAAAATCAACTGTCAGCGGTATTTTGTCAATAATTTCTGCCCCAACTTCCTCCCGGTAAGAAAGTAGCACTGGCACTACTTCTACCCCATTTATTTTTCCTAAAAATTCCCCACTTTCAGCTAAACTATTGGAGACTTTTAAATCTGTTTCAACTTCATCTAAAATCCCAGGTTCCCTGACTTGCAGAGTATAGTATCTGCCAAAAAAATCGATGATTGTATCAGCCCACAAATTCCGCAAAATAGCAGGCATTTTTTCTGCCAATTGAGTTGGCTGCACCTGAGAAAAACGTAATTCTTCGAGCACTTCCTCCAATTGTCCCAGGATGCAATTAATCAAATCCAGCTTTTTGGTCGATCGCAAAACATCAATTTCCAAAGGCACGCCACTCAAATTCACCACATCAAACTGCAACTTAGCAGCCACCGAGTCAAATAAACTACCTTGCCAATCACCTCCCTTTGTCGAATCCTTGACCAAAAAATCTGTATTCTTAACTACCAATTCCGAATTAATTAATAGATTATTCCCTCTCCCCTCTCCCCTCTGCTTACCCTGAACCCCCTGGCTTTCTTCCCTCTCCCTTCTTCTTTGTGTTGGCAATAACTGACTCACCACCCAGCGAGCAGCCAGCAATTCTCGGTGATGTCCGCTCAGCAACAAACTATCCAAAATAGAGCCAAAATCATCGTTCCCAGTAGCTTTTGTCCCTTGTAATTCAGCTTTTACTACTGCCAAAGTTGCGTCTATTTCCCGCAAGCCAGACAAGCAAATATCAGCCAGCATTTTTTGGTATAACGGCGTAGTAACTGTCTGATAATCTACAGTTTTTTCCACATCTGTTGAAGAGTTTTCTATTGATTGAACTCCCTCTAAATTCAGTGGAATTTCCGAGTTCACTGCCACATCTTCTGGCCAATAACTTGCACCCGATGCCACCAAGCGAATTACTGCCATTGTCAGCGCAATATCTCTACCTTTAGGACAATAGCCATGGACACCTGCTTCCTCCAAAATTGCCCGCGATCCCGCCGTCAGTGGCGCACCGAGGAGCAACAGGGGCAATTCGGGGTACAAACTGGCTAACTGGCGACAAAATGCGATCGCCGACATTTCGCCCACTTCGCCCACTTCGCCCGATCGCACCCGTGGCGTATCAAAATCAAATATTACCAAATCTGCTGGCGAAGCTCCTCCATTGGCGATCGATCGCCCCTCTAAAAGCACCAAAGCCTCTGCCGGCGTGGAAACCTCCGCAAAAATTTGCAAATCAGGATAATCCTGGCAAGCAATTCGCAATCCCAGGCGGAAAATGGGGTCATTACCGATCGACAACAATTGAAAATTAGTCATCAAACAGCAGAAGGTACGGGATAGGGGTACATGGGAAGAATGGGGGAGACAGGGAGAAAGGATTTGTGGAGCTATCACCCCTAGAGCAATGGCCGATCGCGATCGACCTTCAGCCCCATTACTCTGGAATTAAATTACCGTCTGGAGGACCAGCCGACTCCGGGATCGGAGGTGCAGGCGCGGGTTCTGGGGCCGGAGGCGGAGCAGGTTCAGGAGCGGGAGCCGGTGCCTCCTGTCGCGCGGGCGGATAGTAAGGCTCTGCTTGTCGCGCAGGCGGATAGTAAGGCTCCTCCTGTCGCGCGGGCGGATAATAAGGCTCCGCTTGTCGCGCGGGCGGATAGTAAGGCTCTGGCTCAGGCGGCGGTGCTTCTTGCCGAGCCTGCGGGTAATAAGGTTCAGGAGCCGGAGCAGGTTCAGGAGGTGGCGCATATTCCTCCCGCACAGGAGGTGGAGCGTATTCTTGCTGTCGCGGAGCCGGCGCATACTCTTCCACAGAAGCCGGCTCAGCTTGGCGAGGACGTTCCGCAGGTACCGGTGCGCTTCTGGCACTCAGTTCCGCACTCCAGCGTCCGATCGCGCTAGCAGCCTCCGAATGCAGAGCTCTACCGTAACTAACCTGGGATGCCATATCGATCGCCGCTCCCAACCTGCCTTGAGATGCCAACTCAGCAGCTCGATCCAAAATTGGCCGATCTTGAGCCACTTGCAAGTCGCTGACCCATTGATAGACATTATCCTGAGCTTTAGCATATAAACTTCTACCGCTCTTGATTTGGGAAGCCTTATCAATAGCCTCGCTTAGCTTTCCTTGCTTTGCCAGGGCCAGCGCCCCGTCCAAAAACGGCTGATCTTCCACAATTTCTATGCGTTTAGTCCAGCTCGCCAGGAGAGTTTGGGCTTCTAGCCTGCGGGGGCGGTTTTGAGCGATCAGAGTTACCTGAGCGATCGCATCCTTTAGTCCTTCAACAGTTCCCGGTGCAGCCAACTGCTTGGCCAGCATCACAAAAGATTTGTCCTCTATCCGCTGAATGTCCTTGCGCCACGCAGCCACCAAAGTTTGAGCGTGCACCCGTCGTGGCTGATTAGGCCCAATGGTTTGCGCTTGGTCGATCGCGATTTCCAAGGCTCCAGGTAGACCAATACTGGCGATCGAATTCGCCATTTGCAGCCGCACCAAATCTTGAAACTGCAATTGCAAACTCTCTATTTGACCTTGAGCCTTCTGGTATAGAGGACGGCCTGGAGCAATCTTACTAGCAGCACCTTGACCTTCTAGCAAGCTAAAAATATGTTCCCCCAGAGGTGTGGTAATCGACTGATTCCAAGTCACCGCCACAGCCCTACCGAACTGCATCAAATCTTGGGCTTCGGCAAACAGAGGTGAATCCGGTGGCACCACAGAAGCCGCCTCGATCGTCCCGTTCAAATCCTTCGCCTGCAAGCGTTTATTCGCCATTGCCAGCAAAACCTTGCTCCACCCTGCAATTTCCTCCTCTGCTTTGGCGCGCGCAAACAGTTTCGAGTCTATTTTTCTAGCCAAGACGATCGCCTCTGCAAACTTTTGCGGAGTTTCATCCTTCGCCAACTCCTTCGCCTCGGACAAGCGCTGCCAGCCGTTTCTTTCCACAGCTATCTGCTGGACTAACTCGTTGTAGCGTTTCTGACTCCAGAAAATATTGTCCAGTTTAAACAGAGCTTGAGCGTAATCCCAGGCTTTTCTTAAATCATCAACCTTCAAAGCCGCTTGAGCGGTATCGTAAAGCTTTTGACCTTCCTGCCAATTTTTTTCCCAAGCGGTAACAGCCTCCTGTACCTCCGGGTAAGACGGACTCGTTTTGGGAATTTTTGCCACAATGTCCATTGCACCTTTCAAGTCCCCCGCCTCGATTCTGGCTTTGGCAAATCCCAAAATTGCTTTCGACCATTCTCCTACCAAATGTTGGCCCTGGGAGTAGAGTGGGTGTTCTTTTGGCCAAGCCTGCACCAGGACGATCGCAGATTCTAGCTGTTCCAGTTTCCCAGACTTAGCCGCCTGCTGAGCGCAATAAAGCCGTTCCCCGTCGGCTGCTAGTGGCGAAAGTTGCTGGCAATTGGGAGGCGGCGGCATCGTCAGCAACCACAGAAATGCTGCTACACCCGTTACTCCAAAGCCCACCAGGACTGTCAGCCAGATGAGCTGCCACTGCCAAAAACTTCTTCTAGTTTCGACTATCGGTGGCGCTATGGCTTCCGAGCCATAATCCCCTGTAACCGAGTCTACACTTAATTTTGCTGTCGGTTCCGAGGGGTGGTTGTATGTCTCTGGTCTTGAAAATTTGTCAGATTGTCGTCTCGCCATTACTTCAGCCTATCCTGTAATGCGCTTGTGCATTTGGTAGTAATCAAACGCAGCTAAATTATACAGTAATTGACCTACTCCCCAGCAGTTAGGACAGGGGGGATAATAATTTATGCTGCACAGATGCTCGATCGCGTTTGCAATTTTCAGATCTTCAACTGTCGAGATTTGGACTCAAGACCCAATTTTTTTTTATGCTCCGTTGGGGAGTGAGCCTTCTGTTGTTGATTCCGGCGATCGATAGCCGTAGAAGTCGATCCGGTAATCTACGATCCGAACTCCCGTTTGTTGTTCAATTTGGGCGATCAAGTCTGGGGGCAATTGCACATGAATATCCAGAATCTGAGACGTATCTAGACAATTGACGTGAGAGTGAGAATCGCTGACATTGCCGTACAAGCGTCCTTCCGATCGCTCTATGCACTCAATAATCCCTTCTCTTGATAGGGCTTCGAGGTTTTGATACACAGATGTGTGACCGATCGAATGTGCTTGTTGATTTAGGCGATCGTATATTTCACGCGCTGAGAGGTGTTCTTGCGCCTGCCACAGGAGTTCGAGAATCAATCGACGCTGGCGGCTCAAGCGCATTCCCATCGCCTGACAGCGATTTAAAGCATCTTCTAATGAACGAATTGGTTTCACAGCTACCGCCTTCTAAAGCCTGCTCGATTTTTAACTCTCGTACAACGTTGCACGCGGACCCTAATTTCCTTAATTTTAACGCAGCGTAGCCCAAAGGTATAGCAGAAGGACAAAGGAAGATGGAAGATGGAAGAAGGAAAATGCCACAAAATCCATGATTTCTGCCATTAAGAAAGTCCTAACACAGAAATTGGCCCTTAAAAAAGCCTTCAAACCTAACATCCTTCCACCTTCTAGCATCCCAAGTCCTAGGGCGCAGATTTGATAGCGTGAATCAGTAACTTAGCTATTTCCGACAGTTGCTTTTTGTTAAAAGTTTTGAGCAAAAGTTTGACTACCGCCTTCGGTTCCGCAGGAAGTGCTATGGACTCAGACGCTGGGGCTGTTGCTGGAACGCTGGCCGCTACTTGTGGGGGTGCTGCCAAAAGCAGTAAATTTTTACTCGGAGCGATCGCCTTGACTTTCCCCCCTTGCACCAAATCACCAGCATCCTTAAGTTCCTTAATAATCAGTGGAGCTAACACTTTATAAGAATTTTTCGGATTGGCGATCGCCACTCTAGCGGTTTTGACTAAACTTTGCCAACTTTCGATACCAGTTCCCAACTTATACAGACGAACACACAAATCAGACAACTGCTGGCGAGTAGCAGCCGACTCTTTACCCTTGAACACCTGCAACATTTCTTTGAGTAAAACCATCACCGAAGCTGTAAAATTTGTCGTCGAGACTGTGGGAGCAGCCCCAGACAAACCAGACGAACCAGCAACCCCAGCAACTTTGCCAGAAACTAAGTTATTGAGGTGAGTTTCCAGTTGAGCAAAGGCCGGCATGATTTGCTGGACCAGTTTCTCTCCCTCTTCATTCCTCAAGCCAAAAGGCCCCGACATCCGCTGCACCAAATCCTTAAGGGTATCAACTCCTTTGAGAAACAAAGATTCTGCTGTTTGGTCAACCTGCTTAACGGGCCCGTCCTTGAGAATCTTAAAACAATCTTCCAATCTGTGAGCGGTTGTTTTAATGCTATCCAAGCCCAGCATCGCCGCCCCACCTTTGACTGAGTGGGCGGCTCGAAACATCTCTTGAAGGCTTTCGGGGTCTTTCATCGTGGACTTTAAATCCACCAAACCATTTTCTAGAGTATCGAGGTGCTCCTTAGCTTCCTCCATAAATAAACGTAAAATTCGGTCTTGCTGGTCTGACACAACAGTCCTCCTAACAATCTCAGCACCCTCCAGAAAGCACTCCCAACTAGGAAAGCAACGCGACTCATACCAAGAGTCGGAATCTCCTATGCAAGATATTCTAGCCTCAACAGCTAGCACACTCACAATACTGGTTTGCTCCCAAGGTTAGATTCTATCGAACTGGTGGGGTGGGATTGGCAAGAGTGATTCTACAGTTCTGAGGGAGTATCGGGAGCTACCTCTATGCCCATTCCTGATTGCACCATCTGCTGATCCGTAATCAAGTCGCTCAATTCCTGGAATTGGACGCCGATGTTTTGGCAAGCTAGCTTAAGTTCGCGATCGAATTTATTCATGTCACTACCATAGCCACAAAGTTGGGCTGCTGTGGCAATGCCTTGTGGGGCGTTGGCTTTGGCGCAGTCGATTAATTCAATGCCTTTGAGGGGTTGGGAGGATGCCATAGTGTTAAACCGCAGATTTGGATTTTTTTCTACTGTATCGAGAATGTTAAGCGCGATCGATCTATCCAAAGGCAGGAGAAATCGGGAATCGGGATTCTAAAGCGGTAGGAACTGCCAAAATAGCAGTAGTTGGGATTCCTTAATAAAACCCGCCTCCAAATTGCTAAATTGCACAACCAAATAGCGGACACCCGCAAAGACTTCCTGCACAAACTATCTACTAAAATAGTCAACGATAAC
>RDXH01000400.1 GCA_004292745.1 Oscillatoriales cyanobacterium
CATCCAGTTCCTTCAGAAGTGTTACTTTTAGTAGAGGTAGCTGACAGTACAGTGGATAATGACAGAGATGTCAAAATTCCGATTTATGCCCGATCGCCCATTCAAGAAGTTTGGCTGGTTAATTTAGTGAAAAACTGCTTGGAAGTCTACCGCCAGCCCACACCGAACGGCTATAGTTTAATACTAAAGTTGTATGCTTGTCAAGAGGTTGCACCGATCGCCTTTCCTGATTTTACAGTCAGTGTGGATTGGATATTCGGTGCGGGCGATCGTACTTCCTCAACTCCAGAGTAATTTGGAATTATTTTACCACAGAGAGCGCAGAGAGCGCAGAGAAAGAGAAGAGGAGAGAGATAGCATAAATTCCCTGATTGATGCCGATTAAACTGCATTTTTCAAAGGAACTTGTTTTGCAGAATATAAGACATTCTGAATAACTTCTTCAGCAACAGATTTAACTACATTGACGCTGACACTGTTACCCATTTGATGATAGGCTTTATCATCATTGGAATGCAAACTAAAATTATCTGGAAAACCTTGTAAACGCGCCGCTTCACGGGGCGTAATTCTCCGAACTCGGTGATGATGATAAACTCCTAATCTATTAGCATCGCTAGCAACAACTGTGACGGAAATTTTAGCTGGATCGAGAAACTTATACACTTCAAAGGAAAAGTTACCCGATACAGGTTTGTAAAGTTGATTATGCCGTTGCAGGTACTTTTTTGTTACCAGGGAATCTAAAATTTCATCGAGATGGGGATGAGCCAAAAAAGTAGCTATTTGCTCTTTAGTTAAAAGCTTCCCATCTTGGTGGTTCCCAAATTCTTTATTGCGCCTTTTCAATATAAAAAGATTCATCAATTCAATTTCTGCTAAACTGCACTCACCTCGCAAACCCAATTCCCAAGAATGAATGGAATTACCACCACGATAGTCGATTAGTCGCATTCCGTGCAAGCGATTGAGGTCATTGTTAACGATTTGTTTCAAAGCCTTGACAAATTCTGGGGAACAATCATATTTTGCATCTGGATTATCTTCTAATATGTCTGCAACTGTGACAGGTTTATTTAAGGGATAAAATAATGAGAGTTGTTGATGGCTAGAGGAATGGGAATCTTTTGGTCCCAAGTCGGAAATTAAGTTATATTGGGGAACAGTATTTAAAACTCCGACTAAGTAAACTCGGACGCGGTTTTGAGGTAAACTGAAGTTAGAGCTGTTGAGTACAAAATAATCGAAGCTATAACCTCGGCTGGTCATTTCGCCTTTGATAGTTTCTAGGGTTTGTCCGCTGTCGTGGGAGACAAGTCCTCGCACATTCTCGAAAATAAATGCTTGAGGTTTGAAAGTGTCAATCAGTCGTACAATCTCGAAAAATAGCGTGCCTCTGGTGTCTCCAAAGCCTGCTTTTTTGCCTGCGTAGGAGAAAGATTGGCACGGAAATCCTGCTAGTAAAATGTCATGTTCTGGGAGTTGGTCAATTAGTCGGATGTCGCCTAAAGGTCGATCGCCAAAATTGAGCTGGTACACTAATTGAGCATCTTTATTGATTTCGCTACTTAATACGCATTCTGTTTGAATATTCAAGGAAATAGCGGCGGATTCAAAGGCTAATCTCATGCCGCCTATTCCTGCAAATAAGTCAATGAAACGGATTTTTTGCATGGCGATTAAGCGGGCAGTCAAACCTCAGATATTATACTATTTTTTGATCGAGGCAGAGCCTCTAGATATTCATTACCAGGCAGAGCCTGGTAACAAGAATCTTCTTCTTTC
>RDXH01000401.1 GCA_004292745.1 Oscillatoriales cyanobacterium
GCTACGCCCAGCCCATAGGTAAATTGCTCGATCGAATTTACGACATAAGCCCATTCAATCCCCGGTTGATTTATTGCCAACAGCCAATACAACACATTAGTAGAATTTTGCATAATTGCCGTCGGCCACATCCATTTTTTCAGTCCTTGTTTCGCAATCAAATAGCCTCCCAACAGCCCTCCAATTAATAGAAACATTACCCCTAAAGTACCCGATAACAAGCCCATATCCGAGGTAGAAACTGCTAATCCTCCTTTTTCCACTTTATCCATTAAAAATGGAGGAGCCATTTTAAAAGTCAAGGCATCGCCCAATCTAAAAATCAAGACATAAGCGACAATCCAACCAATTTTATCTTGCTGAAAATAGGTTATAAATGACTCCATAAAACTGGTGGTTTGCCGAGGTGCACCCGCTTCCTCCGCATAATTTCTAGGATAGGGCAGATACCACCGTTGAAAGAGATAAATCAGCACAAACATAATGGCACAAATGCCAAAAGCTGTCGCCCATCCGTAGCTAAGGGCAGTCACGTTAAAAGACGAACCCAAAAAAGACAACTGAATGTCTTGATATACTTTGGTATCGGTACCATTTCCCGTCACTAAATACTGTTCTGCTAGTTTACCAGCCAAAAAAACCAAGACACCGCTACCGGCAATGACAGCACCTCTATAAGCCGTGTTGCGAACCCCGACAAATAGTGCTTGTTGGTCTTTATTAAGCGTGTTTAAATAAAATCCGTCAATGGCGATGTCGTGAGTAGCCGAAACAAAGGCAATGGCCGTAAAAATGACCAGCGATATAATGATAGGATGGGGTGTTAACACACCAAAAGCTAGGAAAGCGAACAAAAAAGCACAAAGGATTTCCATGTTTAAAATCCACTTGCGCTTAGTTGAATACAAATCAACTACGGGGCCCCACAAACCTTTTAATACCCAAGGAAAAGACAAAAGACTTGTCAATCCGATCAGTTCGTTGCTGGTTCCCAAACCTTTCAAAAAAATCACCGACATTAAATTAACAACGGTGTAAGGGAGACCTTGGGCGAAATACAATACTGATACCCACAATCCAGCGTTATGTTTTTTTTCCATTGCCAAGATTTTTTACCTAGTTGCTTATGAGATTTACTGAGTGCGATCGGCATTTTCCGGTCACTGAAACCGCTTGCATCACAGTATATGGCATTGCGATACCAACGGCCGCAATATAAGCTTTGTATCTTAGCATCATTGGGCCTCAGAAATGCTTTGATTTGTCGAATAAGCCTGCAACAGATGCTGACCGTTAAAATGAACCAGGTGAGTAGCCTCTTCTGCTACCCAAACATCAGTTTCCCAAGCAATATCAGATAAATATTCTGCCATTGCTTTGCGACTGAGAAAAGCTGTCACCATCACCAGAGGAATTGTGGAACCTTTGAAAAGCTTTTCAAGTTCAGTTTTACGTTTTTGATTAATTGGCCCGTGGGAAGTCACAGCTTCATTGATGTGATTTTCGCTAGTCATTTGGTGATTTTATAACTAATTTATTACGTTCAGTAGTTGTTTCTCGACAAGTTTGTCAATCTCGCATTGTGTCGGAAATATTTCTCCCATTTGATTACCAAGTAAGAGTAATTGCTCTAAACTAGGATACTTCAAATTGCGTAAATCAGTAGCATTGACTTGAGTATGCCCGCTGAAGAGTCGAAAAAACCCATCTACAAGGTTGGAATTCAGATAAATTGCCAATCCTCGCGCGAGGATGAGGTCTAGTCCGCGTCCCTGTTCTGTTGGCATCCCAAACAACAGCAACGATTCGCTTTTTCTCTTCTTTAGATGAGAAACGCTTGGTCAAAACATAATGTTCGTTAGGAACGAGCAGTGCAGCAGTTTTGTCAGTGACAGCTAAAGCTTGATGCTTTTTCGTTGTGGTGGGATATTCAACATACCCAGCAGAAAAGTGTGCTGGATAAATCAGCGGAACAGTACCATTTTCTAGTTCTAAACGCAAGTCAGAATGGACGCGAAAATCTACAACTTTCCCTGTTGAAACTGTTAAGGATAATTCTTTGAGAGTGCAAGTGAATTGTATCATGCGCTCGATAATCTTCTGACTGATAGAATCTGGCAAAATACGAATAAATTGTTCTGAATCACTAGGATTAACTAGCTCGTCATAGCGGAGTGAGTGAGATGAAATTATGTCGTCGCCAGCAGTTGTGCTTGAGTTGATAAGTACAGTATCTGGCTTTTCTGTTTGTTTAGTAGCGCGAACAATAATAGTTTCTTGCAAAACAGCATCATCGGAAAATGGCAACCGTCGCGATTCAAAGATGTGTAATTGACGTAAAGCCATCATTTGCA
>RDXH01000169.1 GCA_004292745.1 Oscillatoriales cyanobacterium
AAATCATCTGGTTTAAAGATAAATTGTCACCCAAATCAGTCCTAGAAGTCATTGATGATTAAAACACTCAGTTAAAATAGCGTCTACATAAACAAAGAACACTCGGCGGTTGAAACCGCGTCTACATAAAACTCGGCGGTTGAAACCGCGTCTACACAAACAAAGTCCGCCTGCGCGGACTAAGAAATAACAGGGTATACTTAGGTCGGATTTTGTATTATACTAAAATTAGCCCGATCGCCAAATCCTCTCTTATCTCTTAGTCTGCGGAGGCAGACTTCGTTTGTGTAGAAGCGGTTTCAACCGCCTTCGTTTGTGTAGAAGCGGTTTCAACCGCCAAATCATAAAGGGGATGTCAAACGCTGATTTGGGATCACCCTAAAACCGATCGCACAATGGCAGACACAAATATTGTCGAAAAAATCAAAAAGCTGCTAGCCCTCGCTACTTCATCCAATGAAAACGAATCGACTGCGGCGGCAGAAAAAGCTTCTCTTTTGCTAGCACAATACAATCTCAGTCTCGCTGATTTAGGCCCGAATCAACAGGAAGAGATTAGCGAAAGTGGAGTGGAAACTACACCGCGCTATGTGACTTGGAAAATGATTTTACTTTCGGGAATTGCCGAAGCTAACGGTTGCAATGCGATGCGAAACAGTTATACTGGTAGTATGTTTTTGGTGGGAACTTCTACTAACTTGATTGTTTGTACGCACCTTTACGAGTATTTGAGTCAGGCGATCGAACGGAGGGCGAAATACCGCAAAGGAAGTGGGCGGGGATTGGCTTATCTCAATGCTTTTCGGGTTGGCTGCGCGACGAAATTGAGACAAAGGTTGTTGGAACAAAAAAGTGAGATGGAAGAGTCGGGGATTCCTGGTGTGGGGGATGTGGCTGCGACTCCGGCGATTGTGGTGCGATCGATGTTTGAGAAGAATCAACAGGCGATCGCAAAGTATTTAGAGACTTTAGGTGGTAAAGTTAAAACGAGAACTGGTTCTCAAATCAGTAGCGAGGCTGGTTTTAACACTGGATATGAAGTGGGTGATCAAATTAGTTTGCACAAGCAAGTGAAACCACAAGGTGATATGAAACAACTCAATGAAAGTCTTTGAGTTTAAACTCAGATATTGCACAATTATCAACTAGCTGTAGGGGCGGGTTCACCAACAGCCTTAAAGAGTACATACAGGTTAAATAAACCCGCCCCCACCCACCAAAAAAACGCTGTCAATCCCTATGCCCTATAGTTCTTTCACCACGATCGGTAAAGTCAAAGAAGCATTTAATCTAACCACTGTAGAAGCCGTTCGTTTTTTGCCTAATATTGACCCAATTACCCCTTCTCAAACATTGATTGCTTTTTTGGAAGAAAGCCTACCGTTAGCCTCATCTGCAAGCGAAAAAGCTCGTTCAGAAGGAATTATTTATCCTGTCTTGTTAGAAGCGAGACGAATTTTGCAGCGACGAGTCAGTTTATTTTCAGGAGAAGACTTCACCGTAGATGAATCAATGGGATTGAACGGAATGTGCGATTTTCTTTTTAGCCGTTCCGAAGAAATTCTAGAAATTGAAGCACCGGCAGTCATTATTGTGGAGGCCAAAAAATCCGATCTCAGAACAGGATTCGGACAATGTATTGCTGAAATGGTGGCAGCACAAAAATTCAATGAGGCTAAGAAAAAGCCGATTCCTATAATTTATGGTTCAGTCACCAATGGCACTCAGTGGCGATTTCTGAAACTAGAAGGGCAAGTAGTAACAATTGATTTGATTGATTATCCACTGCCTCCTGTCGATCAAGTTTTGGGCTTTTTGGTATGGATGGCACGGGAAATTTAGCTGATTCGATTTCGACTTATGCACAGGCACTATATGTGGCAATAAAAAGTTGAGTACAGATTTATTTTGATAATTAAACCGGATAAAATAAGACTTATAGCTTGAACAGACTGTACTTAATCAATCAACTCTGCTTCTTCAAAAATTAGTCGAGTCGTCAACTCCAAACCGGGCAACAACTCATCTACAATCGGCATATTATCCGTATAAACTTGACTAGAACCATCGGGGAAAAAACTTCTAATTAAAATAGCTTCTGGATCGATTACCCAAACCCTTGGAATACCAGCAGCTAAATAATCTTTCGCCTTCTCTTCAAATTCCTTCATCGTTTGATCGGGAGAGATAATCTCAATCACCAGCTCAGGAATTGCAGGACAAGCTTGATTACGCCGATAACTGCGCGGTAAACTTTCATAAGAAATATACAGTAAATCTGGTACAGGAGCCCAGTTTCGATTCTGACGCTTTAATAGAATCGCTAATTCTGGAAAGACTCTACCTTTCCCCCTACTCCATAGACGCAATAGGAAATTTAAAGCTCCCTGTAAACTGGAATGAAAAATTTTTGGAGACACTTTAGGAACTGCTTGACCATCTACAAACTCATAATACACGTCTCCGTCGGGCAAAGCTAGAAAATCTTCTAAAGTGAGTTTAGTTCCGATGCTTATCATGACTCTTAGCCCTCTCGATAATTAATTGATATATTTATTGTATCCCTATTTATTTACTTGTCATTATACCAAAGCGATCGCACTTTCATCTCCCTTCACCACCAACTCCCTGAAAAACCGCTATAATGGGATACGGTGCAAAATGTGAACAACCAACAACCAAACATTATGTTCTTAGTAACCGGAGCAACAGGCGCACTCGGCCGCCGCATAGTACGAGAAATTAGACAGCAAGAAAAACCCGTCCGCGCATTTGTTCGCCTCGCATCTCGCTACTCAGAACTAGAAAACCGAGGCGCAGAAATTTTCATCGGCGACTTGAAACAAGACAAAGATATTAAAAAAGCCTGCCAAGGAGTGAAATGCGTCATCAGCACCCACGGCACTGGTGGCGACGTTCAAGCCGTACACTATCGCGCTAACATAGAATTGATCGACTGCGCCAAAGAAGCCGGAGTTGAGCATTTTGTATTTCTTTCGGTACTGGGAGTCGATCGCGGATACGAAGATTCGGCAGTATTCAAAGCCAAGCGTGAAGTCGAAAAATACCTGCAAAACAGCGGCTTGAATTATACAATCTTGCGGCCAGCCGGTTTTGCCTCCAGCTTGTTACCCTTAGCAGAAAGGTTTCGAGAAACCGGACTTTACCTGCTAATTGGCGACGGCAAAAACCGCACCTCTGTTGTCAGTACCG
Source organism: Oscillatoriales cyanobacterium (assembly GCA_004292745.1). Classification (GTDB taxonomy): domain Bacteria; phylum Cyanobacteriota; class Cyanobacteriia; order Cyanobacteriales; family Microcoleaceae; genus Microcoleus; species Microcoleus anatoxicus. The sequence goes on from RDXH01000169.1 coordinate 3,214, forward strand.
ACGACTTAGCTCGTATTGCAGTAGACTCCTCAACTGTGGAAGGTGCGCGCAACCAAATTCTGCCCGTCGGTGGCCCGGATGTACTGACAAGAGATGACATTGCGCGCATTTTTGGACGCTTATTCGATCGCGAACCTGTAGTCATTAACCCGCCCCTGGTTGTGTTTGACGGATTGCGAAATGCCTTGGGTTTTTTGAACCCTCAAGCTCAAAAAGGTTTGGGTACTTTACGGGTATTGCTAGGTAATGAATTTTTCTGTACCCCGGAAGAAGTGCATAACTTAGAAGCAATTTACGGCATCAAAATGGAATCCCTAGAAACCTTTTTGAAGCGCAACTTGAGTCTGTAAAATCAGTCCTATATGGGACTGGGACAATTACAAGACTTACCTATTCTGGGAGCATCCAGATTTTGCATAGGCGAAGCATAACCGCAGACAATTTATTAGCGATCGCCAGAGATTTACTGCGGTGATGCGAGAGCCCCTACGAATATATTTGCACTCATTGAGATGCACCCCCTATTCTGAAGGAGAACACCGGGTTTTTGATGAAATCTCCGGGCTGCAACGAAGTATTTTATCAAAAAACCCGGTTTCTTAAGTTATAATCTATGCCCAATGACCTATCTTCCCAATGGACACAACTCCACGCTCAACTGCACCGGACCTTGCTACAACGCAAAATATTGCCCCTAAATCAGCGATTATTAGTAGCAGTATCCGGCGGGCAAGATTCTTTGTGTGCCATGAAGTTACTGCTAGATTTGCAGCCAAAATGGGGCTGGCAATTAGCAATTGTTCACTGCGATCACCGCTGGCGTGTGGATTCGGAAGCTAATGCAAATCATGTAGAAAATTTAGCTAAACATTGGGGAATATCATATTATCAAAAAACCGCCGATCGCATTCCGAAAACTGAAGCAGCAGCCCGCAACTGGCGATATCAAAGTTTAACCGAAATTGCGATCGCCAATAACTACCCCTACATTATTACAGGCCACACAGCGAGCGATCGCGCCGAAACCCTCCTCTACAACCTAATTCGCGGTAGCGGTGCCGATGGACTTTCAGCCCTCACATGGGTTCGCCCCCTTGTCGATTTTCCATTGCCGATTTCAGATTGTAGATTAGAGAAGGTAAATGAAAATCCCGAATCGAAAATCCCCAATCTCAACTCTCAAATCTACTTAGTTCGTCCCTTGCTGGAAATAACTCGATCGCAAACAGGCGAATTTTGTCAACAGCAAAAACTACCAGTTTGGGAAGATTCCACAAACCAGGATTTGCAATACGCCCGCAACCGGATTCGATCGGAATTATTACCTTATTTAGAAACTCATTTTAACCCCCAAACCCAACAAGCCCTAGCTCAAACAGCCGAAATTCTTCGCGCTGATGTCGAATATCTCGAACTTGCCGCCACCGAATTGCTACAGCGAGCCATGTTACAAATCAACGAACCAGAGCACGGAACTTTTCAACTTCCAGTCAAGTTAAATCTCCCGATTTTGCGAGCAGCCCCCCTTTCCTTGCAGCGACGAGCCATGCGACAGCTACTGCAACAAATACTACCAACTGCTCCCAGCTTTGACAGCATTGAAAAACTCACAGCTTTGATTGTAGCACCCAATCGATCGCAAACAGATCCATTTCCATCAGGTGCGATCGGTATAGTAGAAAAACCTTGGATTATTATCAAGTTAAGGGCATAGGGCATAGGGAATTGGGAATTGGGAATTGGGAATTGGGAATTGGGAATTGGGAATTGGGAATTGGGAATTGGGCATAGGGCATAGGGCATTAAAACCTTCTTCCTTCTTCCTTCTTCCTGAAGCGGTTCAGCCAGCGGAGTCGAAGGGCCTTCTTCCTTCTTCCTGAAGCGGTTCAGCCAGCGGAGTCGAAGGGCCTTCTTCCTTCTTCCTTCTTCCTTCCTAACTAGAACAATGATAAACTTGATATTCATACCCATCAACAGCCGGCAATTTCCGCGATTCAACCTCACAACCTTGCGCTTTTAAATCCACAGGTGCACGAAAATTCACCAACCATAAATCGAGGGGACGCTGCAATTGAGTAAGTGTTTTCTCAAGTGTCCCTGAAGCTATTTCTGGTGTTTCCCTTTTCAGATTAGCCAAAAGAAATAAAGGAGAATCAAATGCTTCCGACTTTCCCCCAATAGCCCCATTCTGAATTCTGCCCCCCTTGGGGGGCAGGGCTGTTTCATTCTCTTGTAGGGGCGGTGCCCCCGTGCCCGCCCCAACCTCTGAAACACATACAAAATCGTGGACGAAGAGGGTAGGCACGGTGGCGCTACCCCTACAAAACCATGATTTGTCACCAGAATGAAACAGCCCTGCCTTGGGGGTTGGGGGGGGTTCTTGTTCCCTCTTCCTAATTTCCCAGCCAATACCCATCAATTCCCCCATTTCCACATGAGTCTTTTGAGTAGTAGCAATCAACAGCGGAACTTGTGATACTTCGCGGATAATTGACACCAAAATATCTGGTTTGTAATACTTCCGATAACCAAGATTGGAATTTACTGTGACACCACTCACCAAACCCATTAATAAAATTAGTAAAACAGCTTTTTTCCCAGAAGTTTCCATAGATGGGTAATTAAACCATTGACTTTTTACTGTAGGTGTGTTGAAAATAACTGCCAAGGATGATCCTAACAATAAAATCACCCCTGGAAAGTAAACAAAATTGTATCTAGCGCCACGAGTGAGGTCAATATCAAGAATATATTTAAAACTCAAGAATAGGAAAATTGAGCCAACGACAAACCAGCCAAGAATAAGAGTACCTAAAACAGTATCCGGGTTTTTTAAAGCAGTTTTAATCGCCCCCAATAGCAGGGGAAGCGCCCAGACAAAAAAGACAGTCATCCCGATCGCCGATGCAATCACTACTACCAGATTTGACGATTCCACGGGTAACAAAGATATCACAGTAATCCATCCAGCCAAGGCTTGAAAAATTGGACTAATCCAATTCAACCAAGTGCGATCGCCACTAACAATCCAATTAGTTAATTCACTACCATACTTATTGGAAAAAAATATGGGTATCCAAATTAAACCGCCAGCAGCCGTACCGCTAGCCACTGCTAATAATCGCCTGATATTTTTAGATTTACCCAAAGGAGAAGTATGGTTTTTAGTTTCATTTCTTATCGAAAAAAAAACAGGAAATCTTTCGTTATATTGCTTACTAATTACAGCAGTTAATGCTATTGTTTCCGCACATAAAGTTAAAACAAAAAAGTAGTGACTAGCTATTCCCAAACAGTTAAATATCAACCATATTGCCACAGTCCAAAGGGGAATTATCGCCAGTTCTTGGATGCGTTTAATACTTAAAATTAAGCAAAATAAAGAAGCAATAACCAATAAAACCCCTAAAGTGTAATGTCTAGCTTCTTGAGCGAGATAAACACCGTAGGGAGAAACTGCCATCATCGCCGCAGCACATTGACCAACTAGAGGAGAATTAAACGCAAATTTGCCCAAAAAGTAAATAGCTGGAACGGAAATTACACCTAATAAAGCTGGGAGCGATCGCCCAATCCAGACTAAACTATCGGCAGAAGGTCTAAACAACTCCATCCACCAGTGAGCCAGCATAAAATAAACCGGAGGATGATTGCTTTCTAACAGTAAATTATGCAGCACATCGCCAGTGGTAGCAGTGGGACTCCATTGCAGTGGTTGGAGTAAACTAGAAAGGGCGATCGCCCGATCGAGCGGCACACCTCGAAAACTATTGCCCAAACTAAAAACTAAAGTGGAAAACTCATCCGTCCACAGTGGTTTCGAGTCCAAATTAGCAAATCGCAACATCAAGGCGATCGCCATCCACAGTAATAGCAATAATAATTGTTTATTCTTAATCATTCATTTAATCAGAAGGAAAGGGAATTCGAACAGTGCCTAGCCCCCATCACAGACGATTTTATCTGCTTTTGGGGCACTCGGAGGGCCGGCACGGGGGCACGGCCCCTACAAGCGAATGAAACAGCCATGCCCTGGGGGGCTGGATGGAGTAGCCCGATTCCCCATTCCCAATGCCCAATTTTTTAATTAACATCCGTCACCCGCCAACTCAGCTTCATATTAATCCAGAAATTCCACAAAGTAACCGCCAGGATCGCAATTAAATTAGCCAAATATTCATTCATCCCAAAAATATTAAACATCACATTCACCAGCAGCACATTCAAAATCAAACCCATCAAGCAAATCGTATTAAACTTCAACAGTCGTTTCAAGCGTTTGCGATTGCCTCGCTGCCGCCTAGAAATTTCCCCAAAAGTCCATATATCGTTCCACAAAAAGTTACTAATAATTGCCAATTCCGCAGCCAATATCAAACTGCGAGTCAGTTCCAACTTGCAGAAATTTCGCAGCACGTACAAAACCCCCATATTCACAAACACCCCGCTGAAACCCACTAAACCAAATCGTATAAACTTGCCCATGGGCCAGCGGGCAAACCGCAACCGGAGCAAATGTCGCAAATACTCAATATACTGTTTCCAGGTAACTTTGCTCTCCCCTTCAAGGCGCTCCTGAAACACATAACCAACTTCTCCAATCCAGCGGATATCCCCTCTGCCGAGCACTTCAATCAAAATTTTGTAACCGGCGGGATTCAGCGTTTTGCCAGCAATACAACTGCGGCGCACCATAAAATAGCCGCTCATGGGATCGGAAACCCTGCCCACAACCCCCGGTAGTATCACCAATCCCAAAGTCTGAGCTCCCCGCGATAAAAATCGCCGGATCATACTCCAGTCGCTGACTCCACCTTCGGCAACGTGGCGACTAGCAGCGACTAAATCAGCTCCCCGCTTAATCTCTGCCAAAAGATTCAACAGCGTCTCTGGCGGATGTTGCAAGTCGGCATCGATTACGCCCAAAACCTCACCTCTGGCGGCTTGCCATCCCCTAATCACCGCTGTAGAAAGCCCCCGCTCGTGCTCGCGTCGCATCACGCGCAATTGCGGATAGTCGGGTGTCAGGGATAGGGCAACTTCCCAGGTGCGATCGGGGCTGTTGTCATCCACTACAATCATCTCGTAGTCACCCGCAATGCTACCATCAAGCAATTGGCTCAGTTTTTCGACAATTGTTTTGATATTTTGGCACTCGTTGTAGGTGGGAATTATCAGGGAAAAATAAATAGGCGGTTCCCCTGTTGTCGCAGAAGTTGAAGCTACAGTCGGTGCAGTCGGAATTTTCAAAGGGTTCGTCGGTACTGGCAAGAGCTGATTTGCTTGATTGAAGTGCATAGTTCCTGTTTTCCGAAAGTAAAATAATGTTTTGTGATGCCTGTAGACTTGAGAATATGTTTCCTCTGGAGTTGGTTTGTTAAAATCTAAGAACGCCTGTAGTTCTAAGTCGTGATTCTGTAACTGAGCTGGAAAATAAACTGTGGATGCAATTCTCGATCGCGCTTTACAAGGTTATAACCTCTCCACCGCAGAGGCCTTGGTACTTTTGCAGCAAACAGAGCCAAATGCGCTAGCTGCGATTCAAACAACTGCTGACTTGCTCCGTAGCCGACAATCAGGAGATGTTGTCACCTATGTTATCAATCGCAATATTAATTTCACCAATATTTGCGAGCAGCATTGCAGTTTTTGTGCATTCCGTCGCAATCAGGAAGATGAGGGTGCTTTTTGGTTAGACTCCGCCCAAATTCGGGAAAAAGCTACAGACGCAGTGCAGCGGGGTGCTACGGAAATTTGTATGCAGGGGGGATTACATCTTAACGCCAAACTCAATGGCGCATCTTTGCCTTATTATCTGCAATTGGTGAAACTAATTAAAGATGAGTTCCCTCAATTACATTTGCACGCTTTTTCGCCACAAGAAATACAATTCATTGCCAGGGAAGATGGCCTGAGTTTCAGCTATGTAATTTCGGCTTTGCAGGATGCGGGAGTTGGTTCCATGCCCGGTACCGCAGCGGAAATTCTTGACGATGGAGTACGACGCATTATTTGCCCGGAAAAAACAGATACGGCAACTTGGCTGGAAATTGTTGGTACGGCTCACAGTTTGGGATTGCCGACAACCAGTACCATGCTTTGTGGCCATATTGAAACAGCCGAACAGCAGGTTTTGCATCTAGAAAAAGTGCGATCGCTCCAACAAAGTGCGATCGACAAAAACTATCGGGCCCGCATCACAGAATTTATTTTATTGCCCTTTGTCGGACAGCAAGCACCAGCACCTTTACGGAGTAGAGTCGGCCGCGACCAACCAGTTTTAGCAGATACATTATTGCTCACCGCAGTCTCCAGAATCTTCTTAGGAAATTTGATTCCCAATCATCAACCAAGTTGGGTAAAATTAGGTTTAGATGGAGCTACAGAAGCACTTAAATGGGGTTGCAATGACATCGGTGGCACATTGATGGAAGAGCACATCACTACCATGGCTGGTGCAGTTGGTGGTAGTTGTCAATCTGTCGAAGATTTGCAAAATGCGATTAGTTCTTTGGGGCGGAGTTATCAACAAAGAGATACAATTTATCGGAGTTTAGGGGTTGACAATTGTGCAGGAATAGGTATTGGGAGAATTGGGAATGCTGGTTTGGATGGTGGGAGATGGGTGATTAACTGCGACAGTTTTAGTCTCTTCTGATTTCCTCCAGTCGGCGCTTGTATTCTTGCGAATTTCCCAAGTTATATCAAATCCGGTAGCATCTGAATGATTCAGATCTCTATTCTCGGACTCTGTGTCAAGAGTGTTCTAGGTCCGGTTAAATCACCTGACGATGCAGCCGGGGATATATCTACTATCTTTTTACCCACTAATCAAACCCGAAATCACCTGTTGTAACTGAGAAATCGTCCGATCTTGTTGTTCTCCAGTTTGCTCAAGGCGATCGAGTTCCCCCCCCACAGCTTCCAACTTTTGACGCAGCCCACTCAAATTATCCTGAACCGGCTGCAACATTTCTTGATAAACATTCACCCTGCCCCAGAGTTCCGCCACAGCACTTTTGAGATTAAACAAATTCTGCTCCAACTTTTGAATTTCCTGGCGTTGAGCCTCCAGTTCCCCAGTTTTGCGGTTGACATTACCATCATTTTGAGCTACAGCTTCTCGCAACTGCTGAATTTCATGCTCCAGTTTCTGTAAATCTTGCTGCTGCTGCTGGCGCTGACTTTCCAATTGTGCGATGACCGGCCCCAAATCAATCTGTCCATCTCGCGAGACTGGATTTGCAGTACCCAGCCGTTTCCACAGCACCGCCTGATGTTGCTTCAAAATACTCTCCCGTTCCTGCAAGCGCAGTCGTTGTCCCACCAGAGTTTCATTCAACATCTGATAACTTTCGAGTTCATCGGCCATTTCATTTTCCAACGCCATGCGATCGTACTCGTTAGCAGCTTGAATTTTCGCTTGCAGTTCCTCAATAGTCTGCTGCTGGAGAGTCAACTCCTCCTCTTGATCGTTAACAAACCGAAACACCTTTTCCAAATCCTGTTGCAAGTTTTGAACTAGCCCCTGCAACTCATCTATCGACATTTTCTCCAAAGCTTGCACATCTACTTGCTGCTCCGTAGCCACAGGCCCAAAACCTTGAGCCATACCGGAAACTTGTCTCGTTAGAGCCTCCAGAGCCCGCACCTGGGTCGAAAACAACTGAAACTGTTCCTCCTTGGCACCGAGGGTACTTTGCAGGCCCTTGACCTCCACCTTGGCTTGCGTCACAGCATCAACAGCTTGATACCACTCTTCCCAGCGGTGTTGGATATGGGGAAGTTGTCGATCGACCTGTGCTTGCTGCTGCTGAGCATTTGCCCGTTGTTGCTCCAACTGCTGCCAGTGTAGATCCAAAATTGCCTGTTGAGCCCCCACAACCCCAAAAGACTGATTCAACTGTTCCCGCACCCCTTGAGCCGAAGCAATCGCCCCCGAAAGCTTGTTCATTAACTCCTGAATCCTGCAGGCCTGTTCCTCATCTACCACCGCCCCTTGCTGAACCTGAGACTGCTGCTGCTCAACCCGCTGCTGCTCGCCCCGCAACTGTTCCCAAGCCGTCTCCATTTCCGCACGAGAGCGATCGACTTCTTCCCGCAATCGATGAGCTTCATCACGAGTATTTTCAATTTCCGAGCGCTGCGCCTCCAGCCGCTCCAACTCATCCACCATTTGAGCCAACTGCTCTTCGCGGGCTTGCATTTCCATTTCCCGGCGATTTAGTTCCTGACTCGAAAACGTCAGAGAAGCCTTCCACTGTTCAATTTCCTCTTCCTTATCCTTAAACTTATCCTGCAAGCGCGAGAAATTTTGGAGAATACTCACCAATTGGCGCGCAGCTTCCTGAATTCGCTGCACCTGCTTGCTAGCGCTCAACTCCACCAGCACCAGGGTGCCGTCGTTAAACTTATTAGCTTCCTCCACTGGAATCACATCATCCCCAGGTACAGCGATCCAATTATGTTCGCCCCGCTGACAAGCTAGCAGTTTTAGTTCAGCCTTACCGCCACCGAGACCAAAGCCGCTTCTCTGTTTTTGTACTTCTGCTAGATACAGCACGCTGATAGTCCTCTCTTTGGTGTCGTTTGCGCAATTTGTCGATAGCAGTATCCGTTCTGTGAAAGCCGATCGCATCTACTCTCAGCAGACTCAATCTTCACTTCCTGCTTCACCCTGGGGAGTCGGCTCCTTCCAGTCCACAGGCGTAATTTCGGGCTAAACTCTCCCTAATCTCATATAGTAATCTCTAAAGATTAACCCTTCCCAACTTTAGCAGCAAGCGACAGAAATGCTCGACTAGGAGCGTCAATCAAGCCTTATCTACGACTTTCTCAACTTCTCCTAGGCACAATCAATGCCGCTTTCTTAAAAAGAGTAGCAAAACTGCGGAGACTGCCATCACCAAAAGTTAAAAAATTTAACAGCCGGTATTAGCCCTCTATGTTTGGCTCTACTCTCCTTTTGAGATTAGGCCATAGACAGTAGATTTAGTTACATTCCTAAATTTACCTGGTTAAATGTATCTATTCAATTAGGTTCTAGGTTCTGCTGAATGAGAGAGGGAGTATGTCACAATAGGGTAACGCCTTAGCCTGTTTCCTCCCAAGGGGCAAGCAAACAGAGATGCACCACCAACATCCCACAGCTAAACAAATGCTGATGTGAATGGTTTTTTGAAGATGGGTCACAAAATAGTTTGTTGTCGATGGAAATCTAGATGGGAAAAAAAAATTCAGATCCCGCCACCTTTTAGCATTTTTGAACTCAGACGCCAACGGTTTTAAGGAGAAAATTTTAGCTCCATGCAGGGAAATTTGAGTGAAATAGACATCCGCAGCATCCTGCAACTGATTGAGTTAGGTCAGCGAACCGGAGAACTGTTCGTAGAGTCCTACAGCTCGTCCATCGGTGCCAGCACGGGTACTCACCCCACCCCACGCTCCCCAGCCGGACAATCCTGGTATGTCTTCTGCTTCAACGGTCAGATTATTTACGCTACCCAGAGTGCGGGAAGTTTGTTTCGCCTGCGGGACTACCTGCGCCGCTACAAAGCAGAAAAGGCCCTAGACAAAATCGAACTTCCCTATATGGCTTCTACCAATGCCCCAGAATATGGCTACCTGTGGGCGCTGCTAGAACAACACATCCTCACCCCAGCTCAAGGGCGCAACATTATCCACAGCATGATCCACGAAACCCTATTTGACTTGCTCAGTCTTCATCAGGGTTCCTTTACCTTTGAAATGGGTTCTGCCTTAGCTCCTCAATTAACCAGCTTAGAAATTAGCTCCTTGCTGGCGAAAATTGTCAAACAGGTGCAGCAGTGGAAGCAGTTTCACCCACACATTCAGTCGCCCAACCAATGTCCGGTGATTTCAGACCCCACCGAGTTGCAAGTAGCCCTACCTGTCAATACTTTTAATACTCTCAAACGCTGGGCTGACGGCCGCACTTCGATCCGCCAAATGGCGCGCTACCTCAACCGGGATGTGTTGACTGTCGCTAAGGCAATTTACCCCTTCGTGCAGCAGGGATTGGTGCAGGTATTTTTTGAGTCTGTTAGCCCAGCTAACAACAAAAAAGAATGGTCTTCCCCCAAAACCAAAGTTCCCAGAGTTGTCTGTATTGACGATGATAATGTGATTCGCAAGACCGTAGAGTCGATTTTGAATGAACATGGCTACCAAGCTACGGGCATCAGTAGTCCCCTCACAGCCCTGAGTTTAGTGTTTCAACTCAAACCAGATTTAATTTTGTGCGACATTGCCATGCCGGAACTAGACGGTCACGAAATTTGCGCTATGCTACGTAGTTCTAGTGCTTTCCGACAGACACCCATCGTCATGTTAACGGGTATTGACGGATTTATCGATCGCGTTCAAGCTCGGATGGCCGGTGCTACTGAATACATCACTAAACCTTTTGGTGAAAACGAGTTATTAATGCTGGTAGAAAAATATGTTGGCCCTGGCTACCCAGAGGCGACAGTGGAGGCTCATTTATTAAACAAATAATAAATCATGGCAAAAAAATCCTGTGGTGGTGCTCTGGAGAATTTATCGACTCCAGTGGGCCACACAGGCTCCAAGTACAAATATAATATACTTGTTTCTTCACAAAAAGCCTTCTCTGATTGACCAAAACCGCGAGACCTCAGAGCTAATGTAGTTCATGGCGTCCGCGCTTCTATTGCCAAACACATCCAGCAGTCACGCCATTTACGCCTTGGTTATGTCAAGCTTGGCTATGTCAAGTTTCGATGGGACAAGCTTGGCGGGAACCGTCAATAATTTGCTAGAAAAGCAGGTGTCAGAAAAATGATTAGTGGCAGCGCCGACTTCATATTACCAGGACTAGGTATCGATCATGCTCCCGAATTCCAAGAACTAGAAACTCCCGAAGGCGAGCTGCACCTGCGGTTTTATGTACCTTCGGGCAATGAGTTCGCACTGCCAGCGACAGGGATTAGAGAGGTACTATCCCCCGCCCCAGACCGTATGACACCAATTCCTAACGTTTCTTCCTTGCTTTTAGGTACGCTAAACATGAGAGGGCGTGTCATTTGGGTGGCAGACTTGGGCCAATTTCTGGGAGACCAAACACCTCTGAATACCGACAGACAGGAAATTCCGATCGTAGCCGTAGAAGACCAAGATACGATTTTGGGATTAGCAGTCGATCGAATTGTGGGGATGGACTGGCTCGACATCGAGCAACTGCACTCGCAGAACAATGCACCAGATGGCATGATGCCATTTCTCAGAGGAGAATGGATGTTAGGCGAACCAGGTCAGAAAGTGCTCCGACTGCTAGATCAAGTGAAAATTCTGCGCTCGGCGCGGTGGGCAGCGTGAAATCAATTTTAGATTGGCGATTTTCGATTGAGTCTAATCACAAACAGTCACAGCGCCGCGTATCTAACACATTCAAGATAAAAATCTAAAATCTAAAATCTAAAATCTAAAATCTAAAATCCAACATGGGGCGGCAAATGGCAACAAGTACCAACTTTCAGCAGGACTACCAACGAGCCGAAGCGGCATACACGGCAGGCGACTATCCAGAAGCCGCCGCTCTAGTTTGTCAATTAGTAGCAGATTTTCCCGAAGACCCCAGCGCTCGTCTGCTTTGCGGACACATATATTGTTACGGCCTAGAAGACTACGAAGTGGCACGGGAACAGTACGCAGTAGTGCTGGATTTGAGCGACGACCAAAGCTTGGTTGAACACGCTCATAACGGGATTAATTACACAGACCAATTTTTACCCGGAGAATTGCCATCAGAAAATTTTGATGCCGAAACGGAATTGGAATTCTACCCAGATAAATCTCTGGATGTAGGTTTAGAAAACCCCAATTTTGAACTTTTCTCAGGAGATGCCGGTGGCATGGACTGGGAGAACCCATCCCCGAATGGTATGGAAAATGAAGACCTAGCAGACTTGGGAATGAGTGCCTTGGGATGGGAACCAAAAGACGACAATGAAATCGGTGCTGCCGATTTAACCCTGGCGTCCAATCCGTTTATGAACGATTCCGGTGGGATGGCTGCTTACGCTGAGGCGACAGGTCCACTAGACGAGGAATTTGCGAGTTCAGACTTTGGAGATGCTTTTGCCTTAGAAGAGCACGAAGGATTAGATGATGCCTTTGAAGACAGCAAAGTGTCTGGCAAATCAGTTCCTTACGAGCCAGATTCGTTTTCAGAAGCTCCGACTCAGATTCTCAATGGTAGGGGCTTTGCTGCTCCCGAAGTTGACAATGACATCGACTTGAACCCAGTAAACTATCCCACGAGCCCATCCCACAATTTTGACGAATCTTTTGTACCCCGCTCCTTACCAGATGAATTTGACCTGGACGATGATTTGGATGACTTCTCTTCCTCACCCCCGATCGGTCAAAATCATAACTACGATATAGGAGAAGATGCAGACCCCTTCGCCCAGGAACTCCAAGGGGAATTTGGACTGCCCCAAACCAATGGGGAATACTCGTCAAATTATGCCCTGGCTGAAGATGAAACTTTGTTGATGGGCGGTGCTGTTCCCAACTCTCAAAGTCCCAGGGGG
>RDXH01000170.1 GCA_004292745.1 Oscillatoriales cyanobacterium
AATTGAGTTTACCGAAACGGCTCTGGAGGATTTAAGGGCTTTGCGTGCCACCGATCGCTCTAAGATTGAGGATGCAATAGAAACTTACTTGCGCTACGAACCGGACAAGGTGACAAAAAGCAGGATTAAGCGTCTCAGGGGGGCTAATTTCACCGGAGTACCGTCTTCGAGTTGACGAGCATCGCGTGTTTTATGACATTGAATATACTGTTGAACCAGAGAATAAATTAGTCTTGATTCTGGCTGTTAAACATAAATCTGAAGTTAACGAATGGCTCACAGTTCAGGAGGTTAGTGATGAAACAGATTCAACTCAGTGAAGTTCAAAAAGATTTGCTTCAATTCTTGCTACTGGCTCAGGAAGAAGATGTGATTCTGATTTATGATGGCAAGCCAGTTGGCTATCTGGTTGGATTTGCCGATGAAGATGATTGGATTGATTATTTGATGCTGAATAATCCTGAGTTTCAAACACGATTGCGCCGCTCTCTTCAAGATGCGCGAGACGGGAAAACGATCGCCTTTGAAAATGGAAAGTTGGTTTCAGAGAGCGAGAATTAGAGATGGGTTTCTCGCGATCGCACTTGCGATGAAAGTAACAACCCAGCCTACAAGCTATTTGGGGAAACGATCGCAAATCCCTGCAATAAAAGTTTCGCCGTCAACCGGTGGCGTATGTTCCGACATGGCAACCGCAGCATCTATCTTAACTCGTACAGAGTCGATCCATTGGCGATCCGCGAGAGCTTCTTGGAATTCTTCAATCCATTCAAAAAACTCTGCGAGTTCATTTTCTGGAAGTTCCTTTACTGCTGTTTTGAGTTCTGTAATGTTCATGGTAATTAACTGTTTTGCTAATAGCCGTTTACCTGTGTACTCTAATTATATCAGATCGCTCCTCGAAACCAGTGGCAAAATCTGGATTTCGCGATCGACACCACCAATCGTAAATTACGGCAGTTTGGCTTGAGCGACGAGCAAATTGCCGAAGCGCTAGATCTACCTTTAGAGCAGGTTAAGCAGGTGGACTTGGAGGAGTAAGTCTGCGCCCGGTGCGAATTTTACTGGAGCGCTCGCCTGCACTTAGTTTTTTTGTTACAATCGTCGCAGGTTGACTTCTTGAAGTAAAATAAAATATCACCAGATATTTTAAAGTACGAACACAAAAATCATTGAATTCTCAGTATAAATCATCCAGACACTCTCAGAAGAAAAGCAATATGGAAACTTTGCTGTTAACAATCGTAATTATTTTGCAGCTCGTGCTAATCTTTTTAATTCTACAGCGCGAGTATCAGTGGTTGCCAGAAAGTTTAAGTGTTCGGGAATACTCTCAACTTTCAAAACCAACAGCCCAGAAACCAAGCACAAGTTCAAAAAATTTATGGGATAACCCGCCACCAGCATCAGAAGAACTAAAGTTGACTGTTACCGAATTTAAAGATAAGTATGACAGGAGTGAGCCGTGGGATGGAGATTTTGCAGCCTAAAAAATTTTCCCAATCTACAAAGAGAGGAGTTTGATTGTAGAGATGAGGAAATTAATAACTATCTAAAAACTTTAGTGGAAACGGCTGATGAAGCTGGTTTTTCTAGAACTTTCTTGATGATTTTGGAATCGGGAGAAGCAAAGGTTTGCGGATTTTATACTCTCAGCGCATCGACAATTCCTGTTAAAGAATTGCCCGATGAATACAAACAACCCCTCCCTTTCCCGATTCCTGCTATTTTGATAGGACAGTTTGCAATTGATCGAGTATGGCAAGGACAAGGAATCAGTCGCCTACTGTTGGCAGATGCTTATCGTCGAATTTGCTTGCTATTTGAACAAGAAATTATTGGATTTCAGGCGATTAGGGTTGATACTAGAAATGAGGAGGCAAAAGCATTTTGGTTAAAACAGGGTTTTGTGCCTTTTAGAAAGACTCAGCGTTCTCTATTTCTGCCAGTTCGGACTATTCTGAGAGAATTAGAAATGTAGTTAAAAAATTCAAATTCCAAGATCTACCTTTAGAGGTGGTTAAGCAGGTAAGCGTAGAATTAGTTTCTAGTGCTATCTGCGATAGATATTTTTTCTAGATCCGTTTGCTTTAATTATATCATATCTCTTATTGTTCAAATAGAGATGGCATATCTCGGCGACCGCATTGACTCTCGCGTGCTTGCCGCCAACGCTCCAGAATCCCTGCGATAGCTGACTAACCAATTTTTCCGAAAAAACCAATCAGAACTCTACAGCAAAGCATAAAATGTTAAGTGGGTGCTCTACCAGCCCCGGAGAAATCATGATTACATCTCACGGCTGAAGAATAAATTTGCTATAAATGGCAAAACTCTACTCTATTGGAGCAAAACCTGTGGGCCAGTTAGATCAAATATTCAATTCCGAAGATACGTCTGAAGTAAGTTTGAGTTCCGAGGAATCTTTAGCAGCAGTAGCATTTGTCGCAGCTCTGGCAAATTCTCCTGACACTGATGCAGATATCTTAGAAAGCGTACTTTGGGAATCGGAAATCTTTGCTGAATATTCCGAAGATGATATGTCAGCCATGCTTAAAAAACTCTCAGGCATTTCTACCCAAGATGGTGTGGGAGCATTATTTAATACCGCTTGGGAGTCCATCCCAGATGAATTAGTCTTAGATGCTTTTGCTGTCAGCGTAGCTATGTTTGTCGTAGATGGCGAAGTCTCTGACAAATACCAGCTTTTTTTGCAGGAGTTCCAGCAAGCATTAGGTTTGGAAGATGAGGAAGCTCAAGAAATTATCGAGGAGGTAATTGTTGCTTATTCAGAATCTGATGAGGAAGTTTCTGATTTTGATGCGGGATTGTACGAGTCTCCTGAAGGCAATTTTACTGTCCCTATTCCAGTTGACCCCCAACAGGGCGGTAAAATTGATGAGCAAGAAGGCAGTGTTACTTTTTCTGATGACTTTGGCGTTTTGCTGAAAATTGATTATTTCCCCATTGGTGGTGAAGTGGCAGAATTCATCGAGTCTGTTGGGGAAGCAGCTTATCTTAGTTCGTTTCTCAATAATTTTATTGATGGCGCAATTCTTGGTACTTTTCCTCACTCCAAGTTACTGCACGCTGAATCTTTAGAAAATGAAGAAGCTTATTTTGCGGTTGTTGATATACCTGGTGGTGCAACTATCAGCGTCCAGAAAAATTTGGGTTCTAGGACTCGGATGAATGCCTATCGAGGATTTTTGTCTTTTATCGCTGAGGGTGTTTGTTACACGATCAGTTCTCAGATAGTTTATCAGGAAGCGGATGAAGAGCGTTCTCTGGAGTCTGAAGTAGAGGTAATTATGGACAAAATTTTAGACTTTATTGAGACTATCGAATTTGCGGAACCAGTATAAAATTGCACGATCGAGCACTGGGTAAAAAAACCAGTTCTCGATCGCACTTCCAGATTTTTCTAGTCAACCAAACTCGATCGACAGCAGCAGTCAGCCACCATCTTAGATAACATAGTCTCCTAGTTAGTAGTCTGAGCTTCCTGCAACCTTTGCTTGAGTTCTTCCAGAGCACTGGCCCAGCGTGGATCTGGCTGCACGGAACCGGAATCAGCGCTAGACGAAGTTGTGGTTGCTGGATTGCGACGCGACTTGTTGTTATCCCGACGGCGACTGCTTTTACCAGAACCTCCGCCACCAGTGCTAGGGGAAGCATCGCGTCGCTGTTGCGGAGGCTGACCCTGGGAAGGTGCCGAGGCTAACTGGGGCGATTGCGGTGACTGTTGTTGATCTTCATCACCCTTGTCCGATTTACCCTTAGAGCGTGGCAGTGCTTTTTCTATTTTTAGCGGGTTTTCCTTGAACATCAAGCCATTGTATTTTTCAATAACTTGGTCTGCTTGTTCATCAGTCAACACCGTTACAAAACCGAATCCTCTGCATTTGCCAGTTTTGCGGTCTGTAATTACCTTGGTGGTGACAGATTCACCCTCTGGTGCAAAAACATCTTGCAGTTCTTGGCGATCGAGTTCCTTTGGTAGATTACCAACATATAGACGAATAGACATGAAAAATTCCTCCAGACTTGGATTCTAATTAGTTTGATCGAACAGCATTACCCGAAGTCAACTGAATATTGACCCCAGGGAAAGACGACATTACCGCAGAATCTGCGCGTTCTTCCGACCAACCTTGACAGCTTCCGCCACCTTTTAGAAAAAGATAATCTACTCTCGTGAAGCCGCAACTTGGCAGCCTATGCAGAGAGATCTTAAATCTAAGGTTGTTCTGTAAACTTTTAGTCATCACTCAAATGTTGAGGCTTTTGGCTATTCTGTATTATTTGCTTCCGGTTTTGATTCAGAATGTTTATAGCCAGCGGCGTGTAGAAATTTATTTCCCAGGATGTCAATTGTAAGCGATCGGAATGCCAGTATTCAGTTTAATACGGTGATGGGTAAAATCCCTAACATTTTTTCAGCCAGTAATTTTACCTCGCTCCTAATGCTGAGGACTATTTACCCCAATCTCCCTTGAATCGGGTTGGGGAGTTTCTGACCATCATTTAAAGGTATCACAGCCTTGGCAACGCCAGCTAGTTATTTAGGAAGATTCACGATCAATTTAACCGAAACCATCTTTGAATCACTTTTGTGAATTGATCTCCTATAGCGAAAGTGGCTTTAGAAAAAAACAGCCGACAAGCGGCTGGCCCAATTTGCTGTGTTGGGAGGTTGACAACTTTTACGCAATACCTTTGCGGTTTTAGTCACTGAAGTGATTGCGATCGGTCGGCCAATCAAATTTATGTAACTAAATGTAACAGGATGTCGGTAAAAAAGCAACTTTTCTTTACGAAGAAGAACCCCCCCCCAGCCCCCCCCTTGGGGGGAAGGAAGAGGGAAGAAGGATTCTGCGGCCAATCGCCAATCACAAATCGAACCATCCCCCATCTAATACCATTTCTCTAAAATCGTGCAACAATCTTTGACCCCCCCTAACCCCCCCTTATAAAGGGGAGGGACAAGACTACTGTTGCATTATTTTTTAAAAGTGGTATAAATATTGTGCAAATTATCTATGCTCCCCAAACAGCAGCAGCAAAGGCTAAAATTGCCGACCAGATGGGATGCCCCCTATCGATATATTTCTCCCTGAAAAATGATATATGCTCCCCAAACAGCAGCCGCAAAGGCTAAAATCGCCGACCATATAGGATGTCCGCTGTTGCTAACTCTGCCACCTTGACTGCGGAGGGTTTCGAGATCGATCGCCACAGTAGCTCCCCGTCGCAGCCAACCAGTCGCCACCACCGATTGTCCTACCAAATCACCAGGGCGAGTAGGTTGTGGCCACAAAGAGCCGATCGGACCAAACCTCGAAACATAGTGTAACCTCACCAACCCAGTCTCCGTCTGCAAAATCAAATCCTGTCCCAGCCAATTAGCCATACCCGATCGCCCCAAAAGTTTCCCCTGCAACCCCACTGGTTGAGCATCCAAGGGCAAACTATCCGAATTTGACAAAATTTGAGGTAAACTCGGTTCAGTGATTGCTCTGGGCACAATATCAGGGAAAAAATCATTAATCCGCATCAAAGTACCAAGACAAAAGCCGATCGGCAAACAGCCCCACAGAATCGAGCGATCGCCCCAAAGCCAATCCAGCCACCAGATACTCGTCCTAGACAAAATCCCCCCAATCAGCCATAGCACCCCCACAATCGCCAAACTCATGGGAATTCCCAAAAAAGGCGCACCTTGTAAAACTAGGGGCGGTGGATGGCGCGGCCAAAATTTTGAATTAAATAGATCGGAAACCTGGAATTTGCCCTTAGTAGACTCCAAAGTTCCGAGATTCGCCAAATCCAACTCAGTTTCAAGTTGCCAGAATTGAGCATAAAGAGCCAACAACTTTAAACGCTCACCCATTAAAGGATGCGTGCTGTTAACCGTCAACCAATGGCGACAAGGATTGCTGACATCCCACAGCAAAATCTGTTCCAGAGGCGCGTGTAATCCAGCCGAACCAATAGTTACAGCTTGTCCCAACCCCACAGGAAATAGCAGCTCGAAACCTTCGAGGAAAAAGCTAGTTTGCTGCTGCTGCTCAATATTTTTCGCCATCCCGATCGCAATTTTAGCCACAGCCCGCGTCAAACCATTGGGATTCCCCGTAATTTCTGCCGCGGTGCGATCGCTAAAATATACTCGACGGCGGGACACCCACAACATCGGCCATCGCAGCAACTTATAAATCCCGTAACTTCCAGCAGAAATCCCAGCCGCCAAAACTTTGACAACAGAACGAAAAAACTCGATCGAAATTAAACCAGATAACCGCTCCTCCCAGTGCACCACCAGCCCATAAATCAGGTAAGGAATCTGAATTACCAAAACCGCCAAAGACATCGGCGCAAAATCCCAGTGAGCGATATGCGCCAATTCCCGCGCCAAAATAGTCGCAATTTCATCCTCCGTCAATTGCTCCAAAAGTCCCTGACTCACAGCAATCCGAGCAAATCTCGGCAAACAGCCATAACTGAAAGCTACTGGTACATCAATCGGTAACAATTGGAGCACGGGGGCCGGCATATTCTGCTGTTTACAAAAATTTCGCACTACCCGATTAGCTTCTTTGCTGGACTTCAATAAAGTTACCCCCCCCAGAGGTTCCATCCCACAAATCAGTTTCAACACTGCATCTATCAACCAGGGAGACGAAGCTAGTAGCAATCCGAACATAAATTGCACAAAAGCAGTCGGATCGCGATAAAAAATCTGAATGGGCGCAAACACCGGCAATCTAGTAAATATGTATAACTGAACCAACAGAGCATTAACATTGGTGAGCAGGAATTCCAGAATGAATCGCACCATCAAAAATAGTGCGATCGTACAGGCGAGTGTCTCCACCCGAAAACGCGCCAATTTCAGCAGTTTGAGCTTGCGCCATCCGGAAGCAGCACGCCCCGAATTGCGCCAAATCAGTTCGTAAGTATCTGGAGTTACGACTCCGGGGACATCTGTGGGAGCATCTGAATCGGTGGCGGTGGTGGTGGATGTTTCTGGTTCTGAAGTCTTGACCAGAGGTGGTTTGGGGGGTGCAGGTACTGGCGGAATCTGTGGCGATTTAACGTTTTTTTGCCGGCTAGTCTGCTCAAAACCCACAAAATCTGTTTTTTGGTCTGTTGATGGTCGATCGCCTGTGGGCGATATTTTCGGTGGGGAATTGCCAACATCAAAGGGGACGAAGCCAGTTTTTGGGGGAGTAGCCGGAATTTTTTGTGGATTTTCCGGTGGTTTTGGGGGGTGACGATCGCTCAATGCGGTTAAAGTGCGATCGGCCCAAGTTTTGACTTGAGTATGGGGATGTTTGGTGAGGGAAGTGCACAGGGCGATGGATTTTTGAAGATTACCAGTCGCTTTATAGGCCATCACCAACCCCATTTCGGCCCGCGTACCCAGTGGCTGATTGGTGGCGGATTCAGCAACAGATTCTAAAAGGGCGATCGCCCGATCGTAATCCTGTTGTTTCAAAGCAGCTAAACCAGCATCTAGAGACTGTTTCATCGATGAATCCGATTGATTGGGATTAGGTGGAGATACCATGACAGTGCCGGCGATCGCTACGCCTCTAATTGCCCTCGAAACGTAGTTTGTAACTGAGGCTGGCTATCTCTCCAGCGTTGGAAGTGGTTGTCCACTCTTGTCTGCTGTTTGGTGGATAGCGTCTTGTCTAAGATAGCCTAAGCTTCATAAATAGATAAATAATATTGTTTCCGGTTACATCGGAATGATTTAACCTTTCTAGAACACAGAGGACACAGAGTCCGAGAATAGAGTTCTGAATAATTAGATGCTAGCGGATTTGATATAACTGCCATTTCCACAACCAAATAGATTCCCGTTCCACAAGAATATTGATTTTTTGCGGAACGGATTCCCAGCCTACTTAGTCTTATCCAAATTCCGCGACTCCAACCAAATAGGAATTGCAATCCAAGCCACTGCTAACAGTAAAGCCACTACCGCAAATTGAGCAGCCCAAGCTACCAATTTCTCTAAAGACACAACTTGTCCTAAAAAGTAGGATAAACTTACCATTACAGAGGCCCAACTGGCGGCACCGAGAATGTTGAACAGCGAAAATTTCCAAAAAGGCATTTCGGCTATTCCTGCTAGGGGGCTGGCAAAAATTCTCAGCAGTGCGATGAACCTGCCTAAAAAAACAGCCTTAGCTGCATTTTCACCAAACTTTTCTTTCAAGTCAAACAGTTGTTCTTCTCGAAAACGAAAGATTTTTCCTAGCTTCAGCAACAGTGGCCAGCCGCCGTATCTGCCGATCGCATAACCAAAATTTCCCCCCAATGTAGCACCCGCGATCGCACTTGCGAGCACAAACCAGTAATTCAGTTCCCCACTGCCGGCTAAAAAGCCACCAGCAATCGTAATCGTCTCCCCAGGGAGAGGAATTCCCAGATTTTCCAGTAAAATTCCCAGAAATATTGCCCAGTAGCCGTAATCGTGAGCAAATTTCTGAATAGTCTCTAACGATAAAAACTCAAAAGACATTCGATACTGCCTTCGTAAACTTTTGCAAAGCTGCGATACTTTTATATATTGGCTTGATTCAGCCAATAGTGCAATCTTTCGTTGTGTTGACAAATACAGGAGATTAGCCGATCGCTCAAAACAAACTATCCCTTCACAGATCCTGAGTCGATCGCAGCAGCCGATGGGCAACAGTCGGGCAGATCTTTGAGATCGCAGCAAATCCGATCTCACCGTAAACCATATTACCTACACCAACTTTTTGAAATCTGCGACTGTTTCGATCGATCCACAGCTAATTTGGATATCATAAATTGGCATATTTGTCAAGCACAACCAATGACAAACAAATAAATCCGGCAGTTGAACCCCCACAGAAGCGATCGCCGGTGCAGCGGGAAAAGGCCAAAGTCGATCGAAACAAATCCTGTCCCCAGCCAACCCGAACTGCATCAAATAAGTGGCAGGCGGTGCATTTAACAGAGCCAGCAAACGGTAAGCCAAGTCATACAACTCTTGTCGCCAAACATCCGACAAATGCAGCGGTTGAAAATAGCTCAACTCCCCAGACTCCTGGTTGGCCTCAACACCGATCGCCTCAGCATACAGAGGGCCCTTCGCCGTCCACACCACAGGCAACCACAAATCGCCCTCCCCAGTCGCAGCTTGCAACTCCTGTTGTACCCGCACCCGCGCCACCGAGACATCGCGACAAAATTTAAACAAATCTTGAGCGGGAAACACCAGATGGGACGGCACATCCAGTGTCAAAGCACAAATCATGACATCTTTGTGAGCGATCGCCCCACCGTCTAGGTCCGCAACTCCACAGATCTTCACATCAGTGGCAGAATTAACATGGGCGATCGCAGCCGACAGAGCCAAGGCCGGGGCCCTATTGGCATCCGCCACAATCAAAACCCTAGACATTGCCAAAGCTCGGCATTTGAATGCCCTGATTGTCATCAGACTCTACAGTTGGCAAATCCAAACCTTTAGCCTTGCGGCTGCGCACCGCCAGACGGTAAGTTACGCTCTGCAATTCTGTGTGCAGTTGGCGGTTTTCCTTTTGTAGTTGTTCCAATTTTTCCTTAATCGGCTCGATCCGCTCGGCAAACTTCTGGCGGTAAACTCCGGGTAATTCCTGAACTACCTGTTCCAGCATCCGAGAGCGATCGGTCAATTCTTGCACCGACTGCCGCAGTTGGTAAACTTCAGCATCCCGCTCGGCGATTTGTTCTTGATAAAAACCGACCTGTTCTTCAACAGCTTGCAGTTGTTCCCGCATCGCCTGCATTTGAGCAATTTGGCGATCGGAAACCGACGGCGCCGGCACAAAACTGGTATTTCCCTTCACCAGTCTGAACAGCTCTTGAGACAACTGCTGCACCAATTGGTCCCGCATTTGCAGTTCTTCGTTGAGACGAGACACTTCCGATTGCAGTTCTTTGGTGCTTACAAGTTT
>RDXH01000402.1 GCA_004292745.1 Oscillatoriales cyanobacterium
GATTAAATATTTGCAAAATCATCGCTGTTTAATAGTCTTAGATGACGTTCACAACCTTTTCTGTAGCGGCGAATCGGCAGGAAAATACAAACCAGAATGCGAAGAATATCGCTCTTTAATCAAACAAATAGAAAAATTATCCCATCAAAGCTGCTTGCTGTTAATCGGTTGGGAACAACCCAGAGAAGTGACTCAAGTTAAAAACCAAAATACTCCCATTCGTACTTTACAACTCAAAGGTTTAGACATCGCAGCCGGACGGGAAATACTCAGAGATTATGGGTTAGCAGAAAGCGACAACAGCGAAACACTCATTCATCGCTACCAAGGGAATCCCCTATGGTTAAAAAGCGTGGCGAATCTGATTCAAGACTTGGGAGGAGGCGTGACTGAGTTATTACCAAATGATACCATATTGTTGCCGGAAGATTTGAAAGATGTTTTACACCAGCAGTTCGATCGCCTATCGGAACTAGAAAAACAAGTAATCTCCTTGTTGGCGAGGGAAAGCCAGCCAATCGATCGCACAAAATTACTTGAAAATGATACAATTCCGGTGTCAGATTTGGCAAATGCGCTGCAATCTCTATCGCGGCGCTGCTTGCTCGAAAAACAAGAAAACTTTTACACTCTGTCACCTATAATGAAGCAATATATAGCGATCCTAAATCATTTGCATAATTCTTGTAGGGGCAAACCCCCCGTGGTTGCCCCGCTTATGCTGGGGTAGGCACGGGGGCACTACCCCTACAAATCCTCACGAATGATTTAGGATTGCTATATCAAAACTAGATTATCCCACTTAACAAACATCGACAATGAATAAACTTTTCAAACAACACCGCTTGTCAACTCTTGTTTCCTCAAATTCGGCAACAATGCCAAAACATCCAAATACCACCACCAACGCTGAGGTGTAATCACCTCAAATTTGCGCTTCTGGGTTAAATCCACAAATCTCGACAACTCCTCGTAAAACTCCCTTGCTTGTTCAACTAACCGTCGATCGGCATTTGCTAATAAACCCTTCTCTTCCTCACTCAGTTGAGATTCAACTTTTGCCAACTCATCTCTAAGTTGCAACATTTCTAAATGTTCAGCCCCACTCACATCAGGAAATTCAACCATTACACAATAGTTTTTTACCAAAATATTCATAAAAAATCCTTAACTAAACCTACATAAATAAACATTGAATTAGCCAGGTAGCTTTCCGGTTCCTTTGGAGGAAAAGCCGTTTCTAAAACTCCATCCAAGCCCATCATTACCAGCCATATGGTGTTGTTTACACTGCTGGTAACTGTCGGATAAAACGTTTTTCCGTAGACGTACACATAAACTTTAGCGTCAGCATCCCTAACAATAAAACTGATAACTCCATTATATTCTTCAAGGGTCGCGTCCGGCTCTAAATGGCCTAAATTAATCCTTTTGAGTAAATGAGACATTGCTTTTCCAGGTTTCCAGAGAATTCCGTCTCTCACCCGCTCAATTGCCTGCACAATCTCTAATTGCCTACCTTCATCAAAAATCAACTTTAACCTTATACCAATTTAATGGGTCGTTGCATATATCTCGATCCCCCTCGCATCCCCCGATCGAAGGGGGACTTTGAGAAGAATCTTGTCCCCCCCTTAGTAGGGGCGGTGCCAAGAGTGCCCGCCCTCTTGGCTTTTCTTCGAGCTATTCTAGAAACATACTTCATTCCCGATCGCATTATGGTTGCCTTACCCGATCGCCTATCGATGAGTCCAGAAGAATACCTGGCTT
>RDXH01000016.1 GCA_004292745.1 Oscillatoriales cyanobacterium
AACTATGAGTGGTAATGCTGTTGGTACGCCGTGTTTTATGCCGCGACAGCAAGTGCTTGATTATAAGTACGCGCAACCGGAGGTTGATGTTTGGGCGGTGGCGGCTTGTTTGTATGTGATGATTACGGGGTATGCGCCGCGCAATTTTGTGGGATTAGACCCGTTTCGTGCTGTGTTGGATAATGATGCGGTTCCTATTGGCGATCGCACTTCCTCGATCCCTCAACCGCTAGCCACCGTAATCGATCGCGCTTTAATCGACAATCCTGAAATTTATTATAAAAGTGCGGCAGAATTTAAGCAAGCTCTATTAAACACTATATAGCAATCCTAAATCATTTGTGAATTTCTTGCTCCCTCCCCTTAGCAAGGGGAGGGTTGGGGTGGGGTAAAAAACTACGACTCATTTAGGATTGCTATATCATAAATTACTGATAATAATCCTCCCGATGTCAGTATTGTTAGCAATCCATAATTTGAAAAACCGTGGGTTCAACACTTAGTTCAAACCCAGGGTATGGCATTACAAACGATTAAATTCTCACCGCAAAAGATGCCGCCAATTCCCGTTCTGGTTCCATACCAACTGTAGGCGGCATTGAACGATTTGCAACCTGCTCGATTAGTCGTAGATGTTGCGGCAACATTTTAGCTAAACTGTAGCGTTCCAAGGCTGTTTCACGGGCTTTGACGCGAATTTCTGCCATGCGCGTAGGATGGTCTAAAACTTCATCAATGCGATCGGCTACTTGTTTCGGTGAGAAGTAATCAACTAACAAACCGTTTTCTCCATCGCGAATCACTTCTCTGACTGGCCCTGTGTCAGAACCGATGACTAAACATCCCGTTGATAGAGATTCAATCATTGACCAAGATAGCACAAAAGGTCTGGTTAAATAAACGTGGACATCCGATGCTTGAATTACTTTTAAATACAATCCGTAAGGTAGCGGCCCGACAAAGTGAACTCGCGACAAATCTAGGGGTACTTTTTTCAGCATATAGTCTTTGTAAGACTCGCCATTAGGTAAAGAACGACCATAACAAACTCTTTCTGAACCAACAATTACGACGTGACAGTTGGGGCGGCGTTCTTGTACATAGGCGATGGATTCAATAAACTCTGGAAATCCTCGGTAAGGTTCCATTCCTCGCGATACATAGGTGACAATTTCATCAACGCCGGACAAGTCTAAGTTAGGCAAAACCAGTTTAGCACCGGGGTCGGGTTTGAAGTAATCTGTATCTACGCCGTCGTGGAGTGTGGAGAGTTTTTGTTGTAATTCTGGCGGAAATTGCGATCGCTGCCAATAAGTGGGCGACAAACCCCAATCGCAAGAGTATAAATCGATCAGAATCGGCGCATTTTTGATTCTAATTCTGGCCATATCGTCAACTGTTAAAGGTTCCGCTGGGTCGAAATCTGCGTCGGAACCGATCGCGTGATAAAACCACTCGAAGTAGCATAAAAGTGGCGTATTTGGAAAAGCTTCTTTGACAAATAATGTCGGCCCCCAACCGGAATGACCGCAGATCACATCGGGTACAAAACCATCGGCTTTGAGTTGTTCAGCCATTCTAAATACGGCTTGTCCGTAGATGACGGCACTTTCTAAGGGGCGAACGTATTGGTGAGTCTGGGCGTTGGGTTCTCGGCTGGGTGTAAATGCTGCTTTGCGAACACCGGGAATGTTCCATTCTGGCCGCTCGTTTTTAGTTCCAAAAACTATATCGTTTTTGGGGTCTGCGCCTAACGCCGTGATAATGTGGCGGTATTGGGCGGGGAAGTTTGGATGGAGAAATAATGCTTTCATTTTAGAAGGAAGAAGAAAGAAGGAAGAAGGAAGAAGGAAGAAGGGAAACGGCATTGGCATTTCCGAATTTTTACATTAGTCCACGGAGGTGGACTTTGTTTGTATAGTCGCGGTTTCAACCGCCGGAACTTACTAATGGCGCTTTGCAGATCCAGACGCAATCGCGTGGTACTGAAGATGTATTTTTCAGGATGATTTCATAGTTTAAATGGTTGAGAAATTTTTCCATAATTGTATCAGTCATCACTGAAAATGCCGTACCATCTCTGCGTCCTAGCAAGTTTTTATCCCACTCGTTGGTGAATTTTTCCCAGCCTAATTCGCTGAGAATGTTCCCGTGGTGAAAGACGCAAATGCGATCGCCTCGCAGCAGTTTCGGAATGCGAGTTAGGTAGTTGAATATATCCACTGGTTCTACGTGCACCATTGTATCGTAACAAAAGCAGGCATCAGCCGATTCTGGAGCGATACCATCTAATGTTAAACCGTTAAGTTTTACATAGGAAACACGATCGTCTCCTAAGCGCGATCGGGTTGCTTCCAGCATTTGACTAGAAATGTCAGCACAAATTAGTCGATCGCAATATTTCAGCAGCAACGAACTGGTTTTGCCACCACCGATGCCAATTTCCAACACCCGATGTTCTTTTTTGATATAAGGCGCAATAAATTCCTGTTCTATCAAAGATTCATATTCTGATAGTGAATTAGCCGCACCGGCACCTTTTCCGATCCATTCATCGCCCAAATAAGCAAGTTCAGGATTATTCTCTTTCCATTCTTGGGCGTAGCTATCCCACGCTCTTTCGTAGTCTATTTTAGACGGTATTATTTCCATTGTTTTTGGTTTTTTATGTCTCAGAATACACAAACAAAAATCACTTGATAGTCCTCCCGGCATCTCCATTAAGATTTTTTCAATCTCAAGCAATAACTTGACTATCGTTTCACTCTTGGGATCTCCGTCGGAAAGTTGATAGTGATCTAACAAAGGGTAAAGTTCATGAAGTAACCCTCCACCGGCCGGATTCAAAACTTCCACATCAAAGTAGAATTCTAAAAAGGGCAGTATCAGCTTTGACCGGACTGCTTCCGAAGGGTCTTTCGCGAACACTCTCTCAATACTTGGACTGGCAAATATTTCAGTTGTTCCCGACCTCAGCGTGTAGTGAAAACATTTGTAGATGCGATTAATCAAAGCCTCTTGATTTTGATTATATATATTGTAGCAATCTCCTATGTATTCATTGACAATAAAATATCCATCGGGTTTTAAACATTTGCGAACAATTGACAAACATCTTTCTAGTTCTCTGACGTGATGCAGGGAACCAGAGCAAAAAACTAGATCGTATTTCTTACTATCATCAATGGTAAATATATTAAAGTCATCTTGATAAAAATTAATTTCTACTCCGGCTGCGGCGGCATCTTTTCTAGCAATCTCTAAAGAACTTTCGGAAAAATCAAAGGCATCAATTTTAGTAGCCAATCCTAATTTAGCCATTAAAATCTCGTGATTCCCGACACCGCAACCAATAGACAACAGGCGCTCGAACCGTTGTTTTTTGAAAAATTTATTAGCTAACCAGCTTAACCAATAACCATTACCCTTAGCACCTGAAAGTCTATGGTTGATAGCAGCTTCAATAATCGGATTAGATAACCAGTAACCTTGCTTTCCAATGGCAGCAGTGGGGTTAGTCTCCCAATAAGTTTTAGCGGTTAATCCCTCGGAGGTGTTATCTTCTGTCGGCTGGGAATTTGACTGCATACTTTTTCACCCTTTAATTTTCAACAGTTACTTTTTAGTAAAATAGGCTTCTCGAAAAATCTGACCGTAATCTTGAGTCATTTCTTCAAAAGTATTCAATGACTTTAACACATATTTAGCATTTTCTGCTAACCGCTGACGCCAAGATTTATCCTCCAACAAAGTATGCAATGAGGCCGCTAGTTCTTCGGGGCGATCGGGGGTGTAAAATAAACCGTTAATTCCAGGTCTAACTTGTTCTTTAATCCCAAAAACTGGGGTTGTGATAATTGGTAAATTCCACGCCATCGCCTCTAGAATCACCCTCGGAAAACTTTCAACCCTAGAAGTACAAACAAAAATATCCGCTGCTTGGTAATATTTTCCAGTCTCCGAAGTTTCCGGGACAATAGTGACCCTTCGCCGTAATTTTTGTGGCAACTCACTAACCAATTCGGCTAATTTATTGCTGTAAATACTAGGGCGATCGCCCACAATAAAACACCTAATCTTGTCGTGCCATTCTTCCGCAACCAGCGCCAGCGCCTTGACTAAATCCTGTTGACCTTTTCTTTCACATACTGTTCCCAGCACCAAAATTACCACATCTTCTTCCTCAACACCGAGACTCTTTCTCGCCAATTCAGGATTGTCCGAATTATCCAATCGACTCAAGTCTAAACCATTGTGAATGACTGTAAAATTGTGGTGGCTATTCAGAGGTAAATATCTATCTCGCGTTGCATCCGCCACAAAAATCACCTTGTAAGGAAACCGAAAACACTCTAAAGCTCGTGCCGCAATCTCTGAACCGAACCTGTTAAAATAAGTTTGCCAAGGTTCGCTTTCATGGACGTTCCAGACTGTCGGAATTCCGATTTGCTGCGCCGCATCAACTACAAAGAAATTTTCTAAAGTATTAGCATAAATCGCATCTACTTTGAGTTTCTTAATTTCTTGGCTAAAATTCTCGATCGCCTCATCATAAGCATCACGCTGGTAGATATGTTCCAGAGGATTATCATAAATAATTACCTCAATTCCCTGCTGTTCGTAAGTTTGACGTAGTGGCCCATCGGAAACACAAAAGACGATGGGCTTAATCACACCCAAAGCAGCCAACTTCACGGCGATTTCATATTGATGTAGCGGCGCACCCGTGAAATCCAGCGAATTACTACACATCAAAACTTTGACAGGATAAACGCAGTCGTTGGGCTTTCTTTGTACCCTGAGCGAAGTCGAAGGGTCATTAAACCCTTCGACTTCGCTCAGGGGCCGATTTTCCTTCATAAAAACCCGTCGAGGTTGAATATGAAAATACTCATCTTCTAAAGACAAGTGAGGACTGTAACAACTATCTTTTTTACCCGCATACTTGCGTCGAAATGCCGCTACTTCTGTTGGATTGTCATTAAAACCCCTAGAAGCTCCCTCTTTGTGTAACAGTGCCGCATCGGGACAATATACGCAGCGATAGCCATTTTCTAACAATCGGTATCCGTAATCGGCATCATTGTAAGCAACAGCAAAATTAGCCTCATCAAAACCGCCCAATTCTAAGAACAATTGACGGGGAGTTAGCATACAAGCAGCAGTCACCGCCGAGTAATTTCGCGTCACCATCGCCTGAGAAAGATAGCCTCGATTATCGCTACTCATCAACTTAAAAGCGTGACCAGCTAAACCATGATGGAGTCCATGAATGATGCCCGCGTGCTGAACTCTATTATCGGGATATAACAGTCTCGCGCCGACAGCACCCACCTTGGCAATTTGTGCGTATCCCACCATCTGACTCAGCCAGCGCGGGTTGATTATCTCTGTATCATTGTTCAAAAACAAGATATATTGGCTGTCACATTGTTCGACAGCGCGGTTGTTAATTGCTGCATAACTAAACTTTCCTTGCTGATTTTTGATTGGCAAAACTTGGCATTTTAAGTTTTTGAAATATTCCAGGGCTTTGGGGTCGTCGCTTTCGTTATCGATGACGAGAATTTGATAATTTTTGTAAGTGGTAGCCTCCAGAGAATCCAGACAAGATTTAAGCAATTCTTGCTGATTTTTAGTGGGAATAATAATTGTCACCGACGGCCCGGTATCGGGGAAGTTTTGAGCGAAAATTCCCAAATTTTCTTTGATTGCCCAGGTGTGCTGAGCAACTTCTCCTTGGATTTGTTGGCGGTTTAATGCGTCTTGAATTGCTTTTTGACCTGCTGAAAAACTGGCTGGTTTCGCGGCTCCAGATATGGCGGTAGAGCCAGGGGCGGTGCGCCAGTGATATAATACCAGTGGCAGATGGGCGACGTGGCGAGAAATTTCCGTTGCTCTCAAGGCAAAATCGTAATCTTGGGAGCCTTCAAAACCTAGTCGCATACCCCCTATTTGTTCAATAATCTGCTTTCTGACGGCGCACAAATGACCTAGATACATATAGGAAAGTAGCAATTCAGGGGACCATTCGGGTTTGAATTGCGGGGAAAATCGGCTGCCTTTGGTGTCAATTTTATCGTCGTCGGAGTATAGAAAATCTGTGGTGGGATTGGTGGCAAAATATAAGGCAACTTCTCCTAATGCGTCGAGAGTTAGTTCGTCGTCGTTGTCCAAAAATACGATGATTTCACCTGTGGCGATGGCTAGGGCGCTGTTGGTGGCGGCGCTGATGTTGCCGTTTTCTTGGCGAAAGGTAAGCTGAATTCGAGTGTCTTTTGTTGCCCAGTTTTTTAAAGTTTCAATGACTTTTAAATCGGTGCTGCAATCGTCGGCAATACAAAGTTCCCAGTTTTGATAAACTTGATTGCACACGCTGCCGATCGCACTTGACAGAAATTCTACTTCCGGGTTGTAAACTGGCATTACCACCGAAATTTTCGGCAGTGGTGCCTGACAAGATTCTAAACGAGAAATCAAGTAACTGCGCGATCGCTCATTCCACTGATTCACCGATAGCCAAGCATCATACCTATCAATGGGTTGCGGCACAACAAAACCCGCAGGTGGTAGCAATTCCCCTGGGGCAATAAACTGTTGTTGCTGGCTATAAATCTTGGCAAACTGACGCACCACCGACAGTATTTCCCAAGGCATCGGTATAATTCTACCGAGACGTTGTTTTCTTTCCTTCGCCCGTTGCCGAATTGCCTCTATAAACCTCGACAATTCCTCAAATTTATCAGCACTTCTGCGCCAGATATCATAAGGTTGAACCTTCAATATTTGCGACGCTTGAAAAGATAAAATTTCTCCAGTTTCTAACTCTGCGTCTAAAGAAACCAGCCATTCTCCCACCGGCACATTCACCAGGGCTTCAAACCCACTTTCCGAACTATTCACCCATTCGGGAAACACTTCACCGACATCCTTTCGTCGCAAACCATAGGCGCATTCTACAGAAGTATCACCACAGACAAGGGTTAATTTAACAATTTTGCGATCGTGGTGACAACACCAACCGGCAAACAAAACCTGACCAGGCCGCTGTTCCCAAACTATGGGCGTATCAAAGGATGCTTGAATTGTGGACACAAACAGCGGATAAACTGACAAAAGATGCCATTTACCCTTAGCATCTTGCACTTCCAACAGCACTTCGTGCCGTCCCGGTGGGGCGGATAATTCAATCCTAAAACCTGAATTTTTAGCGGCACTAATATTAGAGTGAGCTTCCGCTACATCACTTCTTTCTATGCCACAAAAACCTGTAAAAATTGTGTTTTTAATTTTAGCTCGCACCGATTTGATGCTAAATTGACTGTGAAAAGCCCAGCCACTGATTACTAAATCTGAATCGTAAATATGCAAATTGTTTGCACCGTCTATAGAAAAAATAAATCTCGGAAAAAAATCGCGAACTTGGCGTTTTATTTCTAAAATATTTTCTCCGATTCTCCACCAAAGAGAAGATTTTATCTGGGCAAGTTCCCGGTGAAGTGGTTCAATTTCTTGGCGCGATTTTTCGAGGTTGATGACCGAGGTTCTGAGGTTTTCCTGAATTTCTCTGGTTTCGGTTTCCAGTCGGAGGAACTTCGCTGCTTTCTTCTTTAACTCTAATTCTTTTTCTTCTATTTCTGCCTGTTTTTCTCCCAATTCTGATTCTAAAATTAGCACTTTTTCTAAGGCTATTTTAAAGTTAGATTCTTTGCCGGCTAATTGTACTTGAGTTTGCCCTAATTCTGTTTCCAATTCTAGGAGTTTGGCTAAAGCTTCTTGAAATTGCGATTCTTTGCCGGCTAATTGTACTTGAGTTTGCCCTAATTCTGTTTCCAACTTCAACAGCTTTTTTAAAGCGTCTTCAAATTGGGATTCTTTGCCTACTAACTGTACTTGAGTTTGCCCTAATTCTGTTTCTAATCCCAAGACCTTTGTCTGAGCTTTTTGAAATTCCTCTTGCCATTTTTTGACTTCAGATGTGCTGGTTTTTTGCTGTTTTTCCAGTAATCTAATTTTTAGCCAATCTTGCAGTTGTCCCACAGCAGGTGTAGGTAAAGTGATGATTGTATCTGGGGATAAACTGGTTTTGCTGCTTAAATCTTGGGCCTGGGATTCTAAGATTTGATAAATTTCTACGGCTTCGGGAAAATACTGTTCGATTAGGCTATGTCTGTGGCTGTTTTCGAGGTCGTTGACTAATAGAGATTTGTCAAAATTGTCGGTGGGGATAGCACATAAATTAACATTAAATTTTTGATTGACTTGATTGATGAAAAATTCGGGATGATTCCCGATCGGGTAAACGTTGGCTAGCAGACAGCGATCGGGAAAACGTTCGTAAAGTTCTAAAACTTGCTGATTGTAGTGAATCCACATTTTTACTGCCATTTCGGGATTGTTCAGCAAGCTGACATCGGTGCCACGACGGTATAGGGAATCGACGACTTCCCAGGGCGATCGATAAACGCAGATCAAATTAGCTTCGGGTAGCAGATTTAACCAAAAATTACTGAAAAGTGCTGTCCGCGGGTCTTTCCAGCCCCAGTTTTTGTCTGTTTGTTGATTTTCGGCAATTAATTTTTTGGCGATTTCTACAAATTCGGCTGCTACGGGAATCGTTTTTTCAAAGGTGCAGCCGAGTTCATCTATGCCGTGCGATCGCAAAACACTTTTGTGAAACTCCACAAAATCCACATTCTCAAAATGACCCTTAATATTTCCATCGGCCGGCCCGACTAACTTTTTGCCAATATCAACTCCGACTTTCTGAAACAAAGAAGCTGTCAAAGAAGTACCCGAACGGTGCATTCCAGTTACAATAAAAACCGAAGATTTGCTGTCATTATTTATATTCACGTTTTCTCTCCCTCGCCCTAATTCTCAAACCTATTAATTTTATTCTACCTTTGTTTACTCTCCGGCTAAGCCTAGGGCGCGCCTGACTTGAAACCAAGCCGATCTGAGTCTCCAAAATTTGCTGCTTTCCATTGCTAGAATCCGATTATGCGATCGCTCAACTTCTGCTTTGACATAATTTAGCGATTTTTCTGTTTCTTCTAACTGCCCTTTCACAGATACTAAATGAACTTCTGTCAGCTCAAAAATCCTTTGAACCTCAACCAATTTAGCTTCAGTTTCTTGTAACTTAGCTTCAGTTTCTTGTAACTTAGCTTGAGTTTCTTGCCCTAGGCTTTTAGTAGAAGTTAATTCATTTTTAATTTGCTCTAATTCTATCTTAGCAGCAGCCAACTGACCTTCAACTAAGTTAATTTTGTAATTAGTAGAACTCAACAAAGACTGCGATAACTTCTGGCTGACCAGGGATTGAACTGTGCAATTTTCAATAATCAATTTCCCGCCACAGTTATTAATCAATTTCACAGTTAATACATCCTGCGCAGAAATAGTATCTTTCCCTAAATAACAGTTCCAGCCAGACTGCAAAATCGCATCTTTCTGAAAATGTTGCTCCAGATCCAGGCGGTCGTAAAAAGGCTCTGTTTTCTGGACAAGCTTACCGTTTACCAGCACCTGAACCTCATCAATTATCCCATCCTGATTGACATCTACAGCCCACCCTTCCAAATATAAACTACCCTTTTTGGTAAAAGTAGCAACATCAACATATCCCTCCGGATGATGATTGAATTGCCAGTTATAAAAATCTTTAACTAGGTGATTTGTCACAATATACAAATCCTGAAACCTGCATAGACCTTTTTCTATGCGATGCACAAATGCTTGGCCACCACTGACGCGATGCACAATTTCTCGGACAAACTTTTCCGTTACATAAGTTGTGCCGTATTCTTGCTGATTTAAGGATTTAATTTCGCTGTTGGGGCTGAACAAAAGACCTGTGGCTGGCATTTCTGTACCTGGTGCCCGCAAACACTCATCGTGAACGCTAAACATCAAAATGCCATGAGGATTCAACAAATTATACAAATTTTCTAACCAGCCACCAAAAGTTCTTTCTGGCATATGGCTGAAAAAAGAATTAGCGACAATGCAGTCAAACTTTTGGTCAGTTAGATAATTTTCGGGATTTCCCGTAGAGACAATACCATTAACACCGAAGTATTCTGTTTGAAATTTGACAGCCTGGGTAGAGATGTCAGACACCCAAACTCTTTCCGGTGGCATTTCCTGAATCAAAAAGCGGGTAAAGCGACCGTAACCGCAGGCAAAGTCGAGAAAAGATGGCACATTTTTAAAATCGCCAAAATGCCAATCTACAACTTGTTTAACTGTATCCATAATCCGACGACCGAGGGAATAATAGCGCACCAAAGCCCGATCGCTATCATTTTTTACATTCCTCAGAGCAAACAAATACATTTCATCGTCTTCGCAAATATTTTGTTTAAAATGTTCGGGAAACTTAGCTTGCTCTCCAATTAATGCTTTAATAACAGAATTTTCCACCATATCTAGATTAATGTTACTCATTATTTCCACAAAATTTATCTGATGACCTCGCTTGACACTTCTGTTACCATTGAATCAGAATTGACAACAGTTAAACACGGTTCAATCAGCAAGTCAACAATACCGTTGCCACAGGATTCAGTACAAGACTGAACTCTAAACATTGCCACATCTACACAGCGATCGAGATAAGTCAAATCTTCATCTACCGTTCCTACCACCCCCGCATTCAAAAAATAAACCCCAGGATTTAGCAAACATTTAAATTGAAATTTGACTACAATTGTCGTTCCTGCTTCCACATACTTAATTGACTTGCTAGAAGCCTTCAAAGAAGCACCAGCCAACTCAAAGCCACTAATGGTTTTAATTAACATTCCAAACCTCACTTTGGAAGTAGACTTCGAGAAAGTGACAGAGTAAGTGTAAATATAATCTTGACGACCAATCAAGTGATTTACCACATTTCCCTTCAGGGTAGTGATGCAGGGATTGATAATGGAAGCTCCCCTAGACGGATACCTCACCGTATTCGAGGGTATCATACCTGGATCGTAATACTCTTCGTAATATTCCTTGAATTCTGGAATGGATTGCTCTTGTTTAATTTCTCCAGTTGTGCTTTCTGTGGTGACATCCTGAATGTCTTCTTCCGCTTCCTGCTTGGTCAGCTTATTCAATACTCGAATATCTTCCTTTAACCCCAAGACTTTATCTGGATCGGCATAAATCAATTTTTGATACTTAGATATGACGACCTTGGGCGTGTGAGCTAGCAGTAATTCCCCGCTATCCATTAAAATTGCCGAAGTACAAAGTTGCACCACAGAAGTAGCTGCGTGAGAAACAAATAAAATCGTTCCCCCACCTTCCTGAATTGACTGTAAGCGAGCAAAACACTTACGCTGAAAAGCTTCGTCACCGACAGAAAGTGCTTCATCAACCACCAAAATATTGGGCTCTACGCTAGTGGCGACAGCGAAAGCCAGCCGGACAAACATACCGCTAGAATAGGTCTTGACTGGCTGTTCGATGAAATCTCCAATATCAGCAAAAGCTGCTATTTCATCAAATTTTTCTTCGGTTTCTTTTTGATTGAATCCCAGGATTTGAGCGTTGAAAAATACATTTTGCCGTCCCGTAAATTCTGGGTTAAAACCACTGCCGAGTTCCAACAAAGCTGAGACTCGCCCTTTAACTTCGACGCTACCTGCGGTTGGTGTTAGCGTCCCCACAATTATTTGCAGGAGGGTGCTTTTTCCCGAACCGTTGCGACCGACAATTCCTAGAGTTTGTCCTTGAGAAATTTCCAGATTGATGTCTTGTAGTGCCCAAAATTCGTCAGCAAGTTTTTTGCTGGGATAAATTATTTCCTTTAAGCGGTCTCCAGGGCGATCGTACCGTTTAAAACATTTGGAAACATTTTTGAGTGAAATTACAGTTTCTGTCATTCGATTTTAGATGTTAGATTTTAGATTTTAGATTGACTTTAGATCTAAAACAAATTTACAGTACCCTATCTAAAACCAATTTACAGCACGTCAGCAAAAGCCGGACGCAAACGTCGGTAAACAATTAAACCTCCACAAAATATAGCAGCAGAAATTAATGTGGCTACACCCCATTCGCCCCAGTGTTTCACTTCTCCAAGCAGTATGAGGTCGCGGTAAACTTCTGAAATTGCTGCCATGGGATTCAACCAAAAGATCAATCCACGCCACTGTTCGGGAATCACCGATGCTGGATAGACGATCGGTGTTAAATAGAACCAAAAATTTAGAATAACACCTAAAGTCTGAGGAATATCTCGCAAAAATACCGTTAAGCCTGCGGTCAAATATCCCAAGCCGGCAGTTAGCAGCAACTGAGGCATCCAAACCAGGGGCAGCAAGCACAGTGTAGCGTTGAGCTTTTGCGATGATACTGCTACTATGACGATTAAAGCTGCTAGACCCAGAGAGCTTTCAATAAAAGCTGTCAAAATAGGTACTAGCGGCAGTAAACCGAGGGGAAATACCACTTTTTTCACTAAATTTGGCTGCCCTACTACGGATACTGCCGACTTAATCAAACCACTGGTAAAGGCACTCCAAGGCAGTAAACCTGCAAACAGCCAGACTCCAAAGGTAATGTCGCTGTTTTCTGGGAAGCCTGCAAGGTTGAGTTTTACCTTGAGGACGATGGAAAACACGTAAGTGTAAATCAGCAATTGTGATAGCTGATTCAGCAAAGGCCACAAATTGCCCAGAATTGAGCCTTTGTATTGAGATTCTAAATCGCGGCGCACTAATGTTGCCAGCAAATTGAGCTTCGCCCGTCGCCCGCGGCTAACCGTTCGGGCTTGGTGGGCAAATCCTTTGACCGATCTCAGCAATTTTTTTGCCCTCGTTCGCTACCTTCACACCTAAATCAACTCAAGCTGCTTGATAGCAGCTTTTGTTAAACCGCAATTATTCCACAGCCTCGCTACTTTGATCAAGGGTTTGTGGGCTAGCGGCACCCAGAGGGATTGTTTGTCAACTACCCATCATCAAGCGGAGTACCGCCGGAGATGTGGGCTTGTATCAGGACTCCTGCTGTCTTAGTTGAAGCCAGAAGGCACTTATGGGCTGTTGATTAGCCGATCGCCTCGCTCAGTGCCGAACCGATCGCTGCTTTTTGCTCCCCATCATAGCCCCAGCGATCGAAAAACTGCTCATATTCCCCTTGTCCAGTCCGCAAATTTTCTAGCATTTGCTCCGCTAGAGTTTGACAAGCAGGTATTTGCAGAGTTTGAATTAGATGGCGCGATCGCCCTTGTACTCTCTGTGAACCCGCGGCCATTTCCGGCTTGTGGTGGCGCGAGTGATAGACAACCATGGCCGCCGACATCGCCAGATTTTTTACCAGCAGTTCTGCTACGATCTCAGGAGCCTCGCGCAGTGCATCCAGCACTCCAGGAGACGGTTCATCTGCAAGGTGTCGATCGTCCGTCAGATAGGTGACCAAAAACCCTCTAGCGCCGTTGTGTGTGTTCACCAGAGAAGCCACTGCTTGCTGAATCTGGGCCTGTGAAAGTCTATCGGCTTCAATTTCTGACAATAAAGATTGAGTCAGCGCGATCGCCCCTTCAAAAGTTATATTTTCCGATGCTAATAAATCCGACGGTATACTCATAGCCAACTCAATAATTCTCAAGACTATTTTAATAATTGTAAACAATTTCCCCAGTTCGCTCGCAGATTAATATGGCAATTATCTCCTCCAAACAACAGCCTCCCGATCCAAATCTACCCGAACACATTGCCGCAGCCACCCCCAAAAAAACCAAAAATAAAGCTGTAAAACCCCAGACAGAATCGCTGGTAGAACCCCAAGAACTAGCCGACGAAACCAACAGCAAACAAGACGACAAAATCCGACCTCAGCGATTAGCTGAATACATCGGACAGAAAGACTTGAGAGAAGTTTTGGCGATCGCAATTCAAGCAGCAAAATCCCGAAACGAACCAATGGATCACCTGTTACTGTATGGGCCGCCAGGGTTAGGTAAAACCACAATGTCGCTAATTTTAGCAGCAGAAATGGAAGTTGAATGCAAAATCACCACAGCCCCAGCCCTAGAAAAACCCCGCGATATTGTCGGATTGTTAGTCAACCTCAAAGCAGGAGACGTGCTGTTTATCGACGAAATTCACCGACTATCAAAAGTAACAGAAGAAATCCTCTATCCAGCGATGGAAGATTGCCGCTTAGATATTACGATTGGTCAAGGCA
The DNA here is from genome assembly GCA_004292745.1 of Oscillatoriales cyanobacterium. Lineage (GTDB taxonomy): Bacteria > Cyanobacteriota > Cyanobacteriia > Cyanobacteriales > Microcoleaceae > Microcoleus > Microcoleus anatoxicus. Next base: position 14,188 of record RDXH01000016.1, read on the forward strand.
AAAGTGCAAAAATTCGCAGTATTCCTCTCAAACCGTTTACCTTAGTAGGAGCAACCACAAAAGTTGGGTCACTAACAGCTCCCTTGCGCGATCGCTTCGGACTGATCCAAAGATTACGCTACTATGAAATAGACGAACTCAGTTTAATTGTCCAAAGAAGCGCCCAAGTTCTCGACACTCCCATGACAGCAGAAGGAGCCACAGAAATTGCCCGCCGAGCTCGTGGCACACCCCGCATTGCTAACCGATTGTTGCGGCGAGTTAGAGACTATAGTGAAGTCAAACAATTAAAGCCGATCACCGCCGAAGTGGCATCGGTTGCCTTAGAATTATTTAATGTCGATCCGCTAGGTTTGGATTGGACCGATCGATGTCTTTTGACAGCAATGATTGAAAACTTCAACGGTGGTCCAGTGGGTTTAGAAACCCTGGCAGCTTCCACAGGAGAAGATACTCAAACTATTGAGGATGTATACGAACCTTATTTGATGCAAATTGGATTTTTGCAACGAACAAGTAGGGGTAGAATTGCCACCCTTGCTGCGTATAAACACTTGGGTTTACTCGAAGTGGGGAATAGGGAATAGGGAATGGGGAATCGGGAATGCACTGGTTCCCAGGATCTGCCTAGGGACGAGGGATAACAAACAACCAATAACAAATAACAAATAACCAATAACCAATAACCAATAACCAATAACCAATTCCCCATGTTACTATCCCTGAGAATCGAAAACTTTGCCTTGATTGACTGTCTAGACCTAGAATTTGGCCCTAGTTTGAACGTATTTACAGGGGAAACAGGAGCTGGGAAATCGATAATTCTAGATGCGATCGATGCAGTCTTGGGTGGAAAAGTCGATCGCCGGGTGATTCGCACAGGAGCAGCGCGGGCCATATTAGAAGCTACTTTTGAATTGGACAAAGCTGCGGCATTGTGGCTGGGCGAGCAAGAAATTGAACCCATTGATGGGAATTTAGCGGTTTGCAGCCGGGAAATTATGGCATCTAGCGGTACTCTGCGGACGAGATCGCGTTTGAACGGAATTTTGGTCAACCGCCCCTTGATGGAGCAACTGCGCGATCGACTGGTGGAAATTACTGCTCAAGGTCAAACCGTCCAACTAGGACTAGAAACCCTCCAGCGAGAATGGCTAGATCTCTATGGTGGTAAAACTATTTTGCAAGGGCGATCGAATGTCACCGCAGCATGGCTTGTCGCCAGCGAAGCCAAAACCGCCCTCAACCGCAGACGTCAGTCAGAACAGCAGCGCCTGCAAAGACTTGATTTATTAGAATACCAAGTCCGAGAGCTTGGCCAAGCCCATATCGAAGACGCGACTGAAATGGAAAACCTCGAACAAGAATCAATCAGGCTTAGTCACGTTGTGGAGTTGCAGCAACAAAGTTACCAAGTTCATCAAGCTCTTTATCAAAATGACACTGATGCCGCCTCTGCTGCTGACTTGTTGAGCAAAGCTGAGGCAACTTTAAGCGACATGGCCGTCTACGATGTTCAGTTGCAACCAATTCTAGAAATGGTCAGCGATGCTCTAGCTCAAGCTACAGAAGCCAGCCGCCAAATTAGCAGCTACGGCGAACAATTAGAAGCAGATCCGCAAAGACTTGAAGAAGTAGAAGAGCGAATTCAGGAACTTAAACAAATCTGTCGTAAATATGGCCCGCTTAAAGAAGCGATCGCCTATTATCAAACCATCCAAAACGAACTAAATGAACTTTTAGCAGGAGGCGAGTCTATGGAGGCATTAGAACTCGCCTATCAAGCCTCTATGGAGCAATTAAAGGATGCTTGCAGCCACCTCAGCGCCCTGCGACGGGAAACGGCTCTGAAACTAGAAGCTGCTTTAGTGGCAGAACTCAAGCCCTTAGCCATGGAAAAAGTACAATTTCAAGTGGAAATTGCAGCAGTTACCCCAACAGCAAATGGTGCCGATCGCATCGCCTTTTGTTTCAGCCCGAATCCAGGGGAACCTCTGCAACCCCTAGGTGCGATCGCCTCTGGGGGAGAAATGAGTCGCTTTTTGCTCGCCATCAAAGCTTGTTTTTCGCAAATAGAAGGTGCTAGCACTCTGGTATTTGATGAAATTGATGCCGGGGTGTCTGGGAGAGTGGCTGGGGCGATCGCCAAAAAACTCCATCAACTTTCGGAAAAACACCAAGTCCTTTGTGTGACGCACCAACCTTTGATTGCTGCCATGGCGGACTGTCACTTTCGTGTCAACAAACAGACGATCGGCTCTGAAACAGGCACCAAGGAAGATCTAGCCAACCCTGAATCATCGGAACGTACAGTGGTGCGTGTTGTGGCCCTCAACAGCCAGCAGCGACGGGAAGAACTGGCTCAACTTGCTAGTGGGCGATCGGAAACAGAAGCCATCGCTTTTGCTGAATCTCTCCTAGCTCAGGCCGCTTCTTTGCGCCAAATTCATGCTCAAAAAACTGAAGTTGACCGCAATTATTGTTAAGATTTAACAACTAAACACGGCTTTTGTGTCACAGTTAGCTGTGACAGTCGATGGCAAGCAGATATTACTATCACAGTTGTACCAGTCTCAGCAACTGTTTGAGCGGCGAAGTTGACAGAAATTCTATCTAGAAACCACAATTGTAGAGATGAGCACACATAATTAGTTAGTAGTGGTGTCAGAATGGCGGCTAGTCAAACTTTAGTCCGCATCCATCGACCCTCTGACAGCCACTTCTATATTTATTTACAAGAGATTGCAGTCTGTCTAGGGCGATCGGACGTTCGGAGTCACCGAATCTAGTTACACTTAGTAAACCTAATGTCAAAATCCAATACCATACCATTTAAAAAAGATTCGCGACCTCTGACAACCGTGGACTGATGGCCACAGCGCTCTCAATCTCCCACGGTTGTGTCCCAAACAGCTCTTCCTTGCCATCGGTAGGAAGTTCTGTAAACTGGGAAATAGTTTGACAAATACTTTTACTCTACTCTTGTGAAAAGCTCCGGGCGATCTACTTGCCAGATCTGCTACCTGAGAGACCAAACCTTAAACTTAAGCTTCTCTAAAGGTCTATGAATTATTCTGCATCTTCCAATCTGTCATCCCTAGGTAATGTGACTATAGATGTCACTCCTATCACTGAAAATCATCAGGAACAGCCCTCTCACTATCCCTCTAGCAGTGGTCAAATCGTCACCACCCAAGGAAACTTCTCCAGTTTCCTCGCACCCCTAAACAAGGATAGTTTTAAAGGAGTTGCCAAGGACGTAGAGAACAAACTTAAGGTTGTCAATCAAACCTTGGGAATGCTCGACAACCTCCTAGACAGCCAAGGGTTTGACGCTATTCTTAACGAAATGTTGCAGTCGATTACCCTCAAAACCGGAGAATTGCTCAATGCCGATCGCAGCACTATATTTTTATTAGACGACGAAAAAAATGAACTCTGGGCAAGGGTGGCCAAAGATGAACATGGCAACAACCTAGAACTCAGATTTCCCGCCAATGTGGGCATTGCTGGAGAAGTCGCCACCGGCAGAAAAGGGGTGAATATTCCCTATGATTTTTACAACGACCCGCGATCGACTAACGCCAAAAAAACAGACGAAAAAACAGGATATCGCACCTATACAATGCTGACGATGCCTCTGATCAATGAAGACACACAAGAGTTAGTAGCAGTCGTTCAACTCATTAATAAACTCAAGGCAGATCATCATAATTACGACCATTTAGACGTACAGATAGATAGGCAAGGATTTACCCAAGAAGACGAACAAATATTTAGAGAATTTGCCCCATCCATTCGCCTAATTTTAGAATCTTCTAAATCTTTCTACGCAGCAACTCAAAGGCAGCGGGCAGCGACAGCGCTGATGAACGCCGTCAACGCTCTTTCTCAAAGCAGTCTAGACTTAGAAGACACTCTCAAACGGGTGATGGATCAGGCCCAAGAACTGATGCAAGCCGATCGCAGCACCCTGTGGCTAATTGACGAAGATCGAGATCAACTATGGACAAAAATCCCGATCGCAGGTCAACTTCAAGAAATTCGCATACCCAGAACCGCCGGTTTTGCAGGTATTGTCGCCCAATCCAGTGAACCGCTACTAATTTCCTTTGACGTATATAACGACTCCCGCGCCGAAACTTCCAAAGAAACAGACAAAAAAACTGGCTACCGCACTTGCAGTATGCTCTGTATGCCAGTATTTAATGCCGACCACAAATTGATTGGAGTCACCCAGTTAATTAACAAAAAAAAACAAGGAGAATACCCCCCATACAACCCAGAAAACTGGCCTGAAGCCCCGGAACAATGGCGAGCTAGTTTCAATCGCAACGACATGGAATTTATGAAAGCGTTTAACATCCAAGCAGGAGTAGCCCTGCAAAACGCCAAACTATTTGCCGAAGTCAAACAGCAAGAACAAAGACAAAAAGATATGCTGCACGCCCTAACAAACGGTGTCATATCTACAGACCAAAAAGGCCATATAGTCGCTACGAATCCCAGTGCCAAAAAATTGCTTGGCGTTAGCGATGCCCGCTTGGCAGAAGGTCAATCTTTGCGCGATCTAATTAACTTGGAAAAAGGTGATTTTGCCAAGTGGTTCGATCTGGCATTGCAGCCTACAAACGAAAAAGACCGCCAGCAGTATTACCCCGACCAAGTATTGATTGCCTCCGAAGGAGAACAGCAGAGCATCAATTTATCTATCAACTCGATGACAGATGCTACTGACCCTAAAAAAGTTAACGGAGCATTAGTTGTGATGGAAGATATCAGCAGCGCCAAGCAAGTCAAAAACTTGATGTACCGCTACATGACCCCAGAAGTAGCCGAAGCGCTGCTGGCTTCAGGAGATACAGGATTGGGAGGTAAACGCAAGCACGTTTCGGTGCTGTTCTCCGATATTCGCAGCTACACCACACTTACGGAAAAATTGCAAGCCGAAGAAGTGGTAGTGATGCTCAACAAATATTTTGAAGTGATGGTAGATTCCGTATTCAACTACGGAGGTACTCTCGACAAATACATCGGCGACGCTCTGATGGCAGTTTTTGGATCTCCAGCTCCCCTAGAAGATCATGCCTGGTGCGCCATGCAAGCGGCAGTGGAAATGCGGGCAAAATTGAAGGATTTTAATCAAGAGCGAATTGATAATCGCGAGTTACCGATCAGTATCGGTATGGGCATCCATTCCGACGAAGTTGTCAGCGGTAACATCGGCTCCAGCAGACGGATGGAACTCACTTCCATTGGAGATGGGGTGAATCTCGCCTCTCGCTTAGAAGGGGCCAGCAAGCAGTACGGCACTGACTTAATCATTAGTGACAACACCTACCAAGAATACCGCGATCGACTGGAAGTGCGGGAACTAGATTTCATTACTGTTAAAGGCAAAAGCGAACCCGTCATCGTTTACGAACTTGTCGCTATCAAGCCCACTTACTCCTCCGTTGGTATGGCGCTGACTGAAACAGAGAAAAAAATTGTAGAACACTATAACGCAGGACGCGAATTTTACAAGCAACCTGTTACTCAAAGACTAGATAAGGGTGAGGTGGAGAAAATCTTAAAAGATGTGGCGAAAATGCCAGAAACAGAACTCAAACAACTCTCCTACAATGTCGATATACAGTTAGAACGTGAACTGAAAAAATTGTTATATCAACTAAAAAAAGAGCCAGAATACGATGTAACAAATCAGTCACCATCCCATAAAATATTCGAGTCGGAAATTGAAGTTCTGAAATGGGAAGGTATCAAAAACCTCTCGGAAGATGAAGCCAGACTCTTGATAAAATCTAAGATCGGAGAGTTATTACCAGACGAAATTAAGGAATTGCAAGAGGGCGATGTCAAAAAGATTTTGGAAGCAGATATCAAAGACCCCTCAAATCGAAAAATTAAGCGCCTGAAATCCTCACATATCAGACAGTTATTGCAGGCGAAAATTAAAAGCCGGGCCGAAGAAGCAGTAGCAGAAAGGTTAGATGAGGAATTTGTGGAAAATCTGACCCTTGATGGGGTGAAAAAGGTACTGAGCGAAGTTAAGACAATGTTAGAACCGAAAGCTAAGAAATCTTTTAGACAGGCACTGGGCGAATTTAAGGAGGTTTTGATCCTCGATCCCAAAAACAAGGCGGCTAAATTGCACGTCGAACGCTGTCTGCTATTTCAGCACCAATTCTCAGATGTACTCAACTGGGATGGGGTGTGGAACCTCACAGAAAAATAGGACTCCCCCGCCCTAAGTCCTGGGGTAAATGCTGCACCAGCGCCCCTCTGGCTGGCGGCCGCGGCGAACCCGGAACCTTAATATCCGAGGGAGCATCCTGATTTTGTAATGGCCATGGCATGACCGCAGACAATTTATTAGTGATAACCAGAAATTTACAGCGGTCATGCTATGGCCCCTACGAATCTATTTGCCAAACACAGATGCACCCATATCCGATTGGGGTGTCAAACCGCAAATTAATTTATTGACAAAACTACCCATAGCTGAATGTTTGGGGAGTTTTTATCCTGCCAAGCTTTTTCTAACATCACTGAGACGGTGATTTTAAATCTGCTCCAACAGGTATGATTGTTGTATGAAAGATGCTGAAAACCACAGCTACTTAATGTTCTGGTCTTATTATGGAAAACTACTAGCGTCAGTTATGAATAATTGGAATTCGCAGTCGGGAGATATTGAGTGGGTAGATCAGGTTTACCAACTATTGCTAGAGATTGCTCGGAACTCCTTGTCCGATATCCCCAGAATGCCGCAAAACATTACCCAAAAGGCTCTACCTCTGATACAGAAGGTACAAAGCATTCAGCAAAGACGAGATGGACAAGTTTTCAAATCGGGTTCCTTTTCGGTAAACGATCGCGAATGGGTCGATCAAGTCTGTCAACTACTGGTGGAACTGACAGGCGCGTCTTTGTCGGAACGACCGAAAATGCCGGAAAACCTCGCAGGTAGAGCTTTAACCCTGGCAGACAAGGCGCAAAATATCAAAGAAATCATCGAAGAGAATGCTTCCCTGGCCCCAGCAGATGATGAGGAACCCTTACCGTCTCCAGAGGCGCTGCTGAATCTCTTGCACCACAGTTTAAAAAATCAGCGTGCTAAAAGCTACAAGCCCGATGCTCCAGAATGGCAGCAAGTCTTGAGCCTGCTCGATGTAATCCAGTCAATGTACAAGGAAATTCAACGTTAGATTGAATCTTTAATCAGGGTGTGCCTGATTTTGTGTCGATCGCGTTATCTCGTGGGTCAGCGCCAAAAAATCAATCCGAGGCGATCGCCATCCTCCGCTTTATATCAATCTTATGCAGCCGTTGGGCCCGATCGCTCCTAAAATGCTATGAAAGGGGTTTGACAAATAGCAAAACCCGGATCATCTGTTAACTTGGAGATATTGTTGTGGACTTATCGCTAATTCCGGCACAGCCGAAACCAGGACTGCTCAATGTTCTGATCGAAATTACTGCCGGTAGCAAAAACAAGTACGAATTTGATAAAGACTTACAAGCCTTTGCTCTAGATCGGGTGCTCTCTTCCTCAGTCCAATATCCATGCGACTATGGCTTCATACCTAATACCTTAGCTGACGATGGCGACCCCCTCGACGGCATGGTGATGATGGACGAACCCACATTTCCGGGGTGCGTAATTGCAGCCCGTCCCATCGGAATGTTAGAAATGATCGATGGAGGCGATCGAGACGAAAAACTATTGTGCGTTCCCGACAAAGACCCACGCTACGCTCACTATAAGTCCCTCAAAGACGTAGCACCCCATCGCTTGGATGAAATAGCCGAATTTTTTAGAACCTACAAAAATTTGGAGAAAAAAGTCACAGAAATTCTAGGGTGGCAAGATGTGGATCTAGTAATGCCATTAGTGGAAAAGTGCATCGCAGCCGATCGCAAATAAACCACTAGCCCGCATTCTTGGACTACAACCAGAATCACATACTCCCACACCAAATATGATTTATGGTGTGGGCAGACTAGATTCCAATTTAAAGATATATTTGATTTCATTTGAGGTACTCCGACTGTTTCCCTGTCAAACATTACGATCGCGATCGGGATCCCGGTCCCACCTCACTGCCTGAAGGCTCAATGTTTTTTTAAATTCTCGAACTAAAAAATAAAATCTCAACTCCCAAGTTCCTGCGCGTAAAACTAAAAAAGATGCCTGATTCCCAAAAGTCCGCAGCCATTCCACAGCCTTCTGATGGCAAAGCCACTAGCTCAAGCAGCCCTTTGACCGAGTTTGTCGTTCAGTTTTGGGGAGTCCGGGGCAGCATAGCAACTCCCGGTAGCAAAACAATTCGCTATGGAGGTAACACCTCTTGCGTAGAAATGCGATTGGGCAAACAACGCCTGATCTTTGACGGTGGCACAGGTCTGCGAGTCCTTGGTCTTAACTTACTGCGACAGATGCCAGTGGAAGCCCATATGTTTTTCAGCCACACGCACTGGGACCACATTCAAGGATTCCCTTTTTTTACCCCCGCCTTCATTCCAGGCAACTGCTTTCACATTTACGGTGCGATCGCCCCCAACGGCACTACAATTAAACAGCGTTTGGCAGACCAAATGCACCACCCCAACTTCCCAGTCCCGATCCAGGTGATGCAGTCAGACCTCAAATTTAATGACTTGACTCCGGGGGATATCATCGAACTCGACGATGTAAAAATCGAAACAGCGCTGCTCAATCATCCCAATACCGCGATCGGATATCGTGTGACCTGGGAGGGACACAGTGCCGTCTACTGCACCGATACAGAACACTTTGCCGATCGGCTAGACGACAACATAGTACACCTAGCTCGCGACGCAGATGTGTTGATTTACGATGCGAATTACACCAACGAAGAATATCATGACTTCAAGTCGCCCAAAGTCGGCTGGGGACACTCGACTTGGCAAGCCGGAGTAGAAGTAGCCAAAGCAGCGGGAGTCAAAAAAGTGGTAATGTTTCACCACGATCCAGGTCATGACGACAACTTTCTCGATCGAGTAGAAGCAGAAGTCCAAGCAGTGTTCGCCAATAGTTGCTTAGCACGGGAAGGCATGAGCATACCAGTGATTTAAGCAAAAATCAACGCAGGCTCGAAAAAAACCAGATCATTGTGGCAAAAACTAGAAGACCAAAGGCAGAAGCAAAATGAAGCACCAAACACCCCGCCGACTTCCTAGGCGAACCTTGCGGGGAATTTACTCAACTTTGCTAGTGTTGATCGTGGTCTGCTGTACCTGCGGGGGATGGGTAGCCGCCCAGACAGCCGATTCTCGCACCCCCGCACGACTAGCTCAAGTATCTGGAATTGAAAATATCGGCACTGTCGATCGCATTCCCGATCGCTACCAACTCGGACAGCAACTATACCTCGAAAACTGCGCCACTTGCCACATTGGTTTGCCGCCACAAGTATTACCTACAGAAACCTGGCGCAGATTGCTGCAAGATCCCCAACACTACGGACAAACCCTCAAGCTGCTCGTAGATCCACCGCGCCTGCTAGTGTGGAACTATCTGCAAACTTTTTCTCGTCCCCAACAGAAAGAAGAAGAACTGGCTTATCGAGTCGCGAGTTCTCGATATTTCAAAGCTCTACATCCCAAAGTTAAAATGTCACAACCAGCAAATATCAGCAGTTGCGTGACTTGTCATCCCGGTGTATCTCAGTACAATTTCCGTAAGCTTAGCGCCGAGTGGGAAAACTCCCCGTAGGGAACATTGGAGTTATATCAAATCCTCTAACTACTTCGATAATTCGGTATTTAGTTCGTTCACAACCCGGCGTTTTAACGGGAGTGATTTGTCTCTAGGTAGCAAATCAAATACTTTTCTAAAGGCATCATCTACCTCTTCAAAAGGCACTTGTCCCTTGGCATTAAACACAATTTTTCCCGATTGGTCGAGAATCACTGTTTGAGGGACAAATCCTTCGTAATAATGGCTCGGATTGGTTAGTTCTGGTGCTGGTTTTGCAGGAAGAGAATCGATGGATACAGGGATAAAATCGGCTGCCCGACCGTAAAATTCCTGGAGGTTTGATACAACTATAGCGTATTGCTTGCTGTCACTACTATCATCAGTATAAAAAACCAGTAATACTGGTTTTTTGCGTTTGAAAGAATCTTTGAGAGTGACTTTTGGAGGGACTAGGGAACCGTTGCCGCCATAGAGGGCAAAAATTGTACCGTCGAAGCGATCGTCTGTGAGAGTTGCGTAGGCTGGTGCTGGGCTGATGAACAGGATAAAGCTAAGGGCGATCGCCACAGTTAAAAGACTAGCAGACAAAATTCGCCGCAGCAAGCGTTTGCCAGAAATAATAGTAGCAATTAAATTTTGGTACTTGGAAAATATCATAAGTTATTGGCAGTTGCTGTAAAGTGGCGAAAAAGTGTGCAAGACATCATATCGTTTCCCGTTGCATCGGAATTATTAATAGCCGAAATTAGTCCAAGGCAGTGCCGTGTCCCTACCCAAAATAACATCGTAGGGACTAAGGCACTCGCGGTCTCCTCCAGATCATTCCGGTGTTACCGCAATTGACATCACTCAGTTTATCAGCAAATGTCGGCAAATGCTGTTGAGTGAGTTAAATTGGTTTTTGACAAACTATTTTAATCTGCTTAATGATTGCTTTGCTTGACGTACTCCCCCAAACGCCTGCTGCTGATGTTTCCGGGTCTGCTCCAAATGATATCTTGCAGGCGATCGTTTTAGGCATTGTCCAAGGATTAACAGAATTTTTGCCCATCAGCAGCAGCGCTCATTTGAAAGTCGTGCCACTTGCTCTAGGCTGGCCCGATCGCGGTGTTGCTTATACAGCCATAATTCAATTAGGCAGTATTGTGGCAGTCCTGTTATATTTCTGGAAAGACTTGACAACTATAACGATTGGTGCATTCAAAGCTCTTAGGCGATCGGACTACGAATCGCAAGAGTTTCGGATGGCGCTGGGAATTGGTTTGGGAACCATACCGATTATCTTTTTTGGACTGTTAATCAAGATATTGGTTCCAAAATTCAACGAATCGCCATTGCGGAGTTTGGGTGCGATCGCCATTGCTTCCATCGTCATGTCCCTACTGTTAGCAATAGCCGAAAAAACAGGCAAGCGTCAACGGGATTACGAAAAGTTAGAAGTCAAAGATGGTATAATCATGGGATTAGCTCAAGCAATGGCAATAATTCCGGGTGTTTCGCGATCGGGTTCCACTCTCACAGCAGGATTGTTCATAGGATTGGAAAGAGGTGCGGCGGCGAGGTTTTCATTCTTGTTAGGAATTCCGGCAATAACTCTAGCTGGATTGGTGGAATTGAAAGGTGCTTTGGGTGAAGGATTGGGCGAAGCTGGAGTCGTAGCTTTGATAGTTGGCACAGTTTCAGCCTTTATATTTTCCTATATTTCGATCGCCTGGTTGATGAAATTCCTCCAAACTCAGAACACCTGGATTTTTGTCTGGTATCGGCTGGCTTTTGGTGTAGCGATTTTGACTGCACTTGCAGGTGGTGTATTGAAAAATCCATCATTATCATAACAGGCAAAATGCCTGTTCCACAAGAAGATAAGAACAGGCAAGATGCCTGTTCCACAAACAGTTAATTATATTGTGGGATGGGCATCTTGCCCGTCCATAAAAAACTTATTAATAATTCATCGGGGTAGGGGCGAAGCATTTCGGCAGACAATTTATTAGCGATCACCAGAGATTGAATACCGGAATGCTTCGCCCTTACACTCATTGAGGTACACCCAATATAAACTAGCCATAGAGGATGTATAATGCTCGAACATAGCGATCGCCAAAATGCACAATTAGCCCTAATTCTGTTAGTACCTGCTTCTAGCATTGGTGTAGCGTCCTTATTTATCGCTCCCGGAACCATCGGAACTATAGTATCAGTATTGTGTGGATTTTGGTTGCTAGTGCTGCCGATCGCCTGGTCTGTTTTGGGCGATCGCTACCAACTGCATTTATCCCTACCAAAATATCAAGAATTATTAGTCGGCACGGTTTTGGGAATATTAATGTTCTGCATAATTCTCGGTACTTACTGGCTATTCGGTCAACAGTGGATCGATGCGGCTGATGCCAAATCAAAAGTGCAACAAATGGGGCTGAACAATCCTATAATTTTTTTAATAGTTCAAGCATATTTTGTACTAATCAACTCATTTATTGAAGAATTTATTTGGCGCTGGTTTGTCTACAAAAAGTGCGAGATTTTGATACCTGGAAAAGCAGGAATATTTCTGAGTGCATTGTTTTTCACACTACATCATATCATTGTTTTAGCAGCTTATACCGACTGGCATGGAGTGATTTTAGGTTCATTAGCTGTTTTCGTAGCAGGGGCAATTTGGTCGTGGTGTTATCTCGCCTACCGTTCACTTTGGGCAAGTTATATCAGTCACGCGATCGCAGATTTTGCCCTCTCAATTATTGCTTGGAAAACACTCTATAAAACTTAGAGTGCGCTCTAAGTCAAGACCATCGTTCAAATGTATTTTGGGATACAGATTTATCAAGTATTAACCATTAAACAAGAGATTGTATGCAAATTATGACCGAAAGCGATTTCGTCGCAAGCCCCCGGATTCATCTGCGGGATCAAATTAAAATCTAAAATCCCATGACAAACTCTAACGGAGAACTCAAGCCTACCCTAGGATTGGTAGGCATTACGATTAACGCGATGGCGCTGATTGCTCCCGGCGCTTTTCTGTGGACGACTTACCAACTACAAGCCCCGCCCGATTCTGCTAAAAATATGTGGGCTGCGATCGCACTCGCAACCTGCATAGCCCTACTAACAGCAAGTTGTTATGCAACGCTTTCTAAAGCTTACCCCGAAGCAGGTGCCGGCAGTTCCTACTATTACGCCGAAGCAGCAATCTTAGCAAAAGAAGAACACAAACACTTTCGTTTAGCGCGTTTAGCTAAGTTTGTTACAGGCTGGGCGGCCCACTTGTACTACTGGGTATACCCCGGAATTATGATTAGCTTCATGGGAACGCTTGTCGTTTACATTGGGCAGTTGTTTAACGCTGATTTTGCAACAGATTGGTTCAGCAAAGCCTTAATTTGTTTTATATTCACTGGCTTGGTGGGTTTTATTGCCCTCCAAGGTGTTACCGGTTCGACCCTGATTAATATCATCATCAATATTGTGCAAATTAGCTCTCTCACCTTCCTGGGATTGTTGATGATTATTTACCGATTAGGTCATCCAACTGTGAATTATGAACACGCAAATGCAATTAGCGTTGTGATGCCTCATGATTTATCAGGATTAATTTATCAGACAACAATTGCGATTCTGTTACTCGTCGGATTTGAATCAGCAACAGCGATGGCAGGCGAGGCGATTAATCCTCAGCGCGATATTCCTCGCGGTGTAATTCTATCCTTATTTATTCAGGCTTGTATCTGCTATTTCTTTGAGTATTTTGCGGCTAATTTTTTCATCGGAGACCAATACACTGCAATTGTTGATGGTAAAACTGTAACTGGTTTTGCCGCAGCATTATCGTCCGGTGCGCCGATCGGCGATATCGCCAAAATCTTGGGAGATACGCTGCTGTTTGGCAACGGATTTCTGCTGCAAATTACGATCGCCAGTACAGTCGTCATGGCATTGATCGGGACGGCGCTCTCGTCGCTCTCAACGGGTGTTCGGATTAGTTATGCGATGGGGAGCGATCGCGAATTGCCCGCTGTATTCGGCTTTTTACACGGCAGCTACAACACGCCTCACATCGGAATTTACTTTCTGAGTGGACTCTCGGCTTTGATTGGTTCCTATGCAGTGCAGAGTCTCGATAATGTCACGATTGTCACGTTAGTTTCCAACATCGGCACATTTATGCTCTACGGAATCACCTGCGGAGTGACGCTGATTGCTACTCTAGACCATTTGCTAGATGAAGAGCACAACCAAATCAAAACAATTGTGATTCCATTCTTAGGTTTAGTCACGAATTTACTCATGGTTTGCGGCATTTTCTACTATGGTTTGACTGGAGTTGGTAGTGCAAAAACAAATGCTCTAACTGCGATCGGTATTTCTGTCGCCTTCTTTGTTGGAGGATTTGCTTACCTGATTGGAGACAGCTTACTCAAAGGCAAACCCCTATTTTTGCCGTCGGATCTGAATCATCCCCTGCGCGATAATGTCCCTTCTTCTAAATCTTGATAGGTACTTAAAATTTATGCAATTAGTTATTGCAATTATCCAGCCTGCTAAATTGGATTCCGTCAAAGAAGCCTTAGTCAAACTCGGCATTCAGGGAATGACTGTCACCGGTGCGAAAGGATTCGGGCGACAAAAAGGGAGACCCCTTGCTTTTTTGGGTCTCTTAGATATGGAAGGCAAACCTTTTACGGTTGACTTTCTGCCCAAAGTCAGAATTGAAATTGTCGTGAACGATGATATAGTCGATGCGGTTGTCGATACGATCGTAGCAGCGGCAAAAACAGGAACAGTTGGAGATGGTAAATTGTTTGTGATTCCGGTAAGCCGAGCAATTCGTATTCGCACCGGTGAAGAAAATGAAGCCGCTTTGACAATCGAAGAACCTGCAACGCTGAGCGATTCCCGCAAAAATAAATGATTCAATCTTTGTTGCTGTTTGTATTAGCTGGAGTGTGCGAAATTGGTGGCGGCTACTTGTTTTGGCTGTGGTTGCGCGAAGGCAAAAGCCCTTGGTTAGCCGTGATTGGGACGGTTGTTTTGGCGGTTTACGCGGTGCTTCCAACGTTGCAACCGGAACCGGCTGCTTTTGGGCGAGTCTATGCGGCTTACGGCGGCGTTTTTATTGTGCTGTCGATTCTGTGGGGCTGGATTGTCGATCGCGTTGCTCCCGATAAGTACGATTTACTGGGAGGATGGATTGCTTTGCTGGGTGTTTTGGTGATCATGTACGCACCTCGCCGTTAGTATTGTAAAACTTCATTAAGCTTATAAGCAGTAGTAAGCAAAGATGGTAATATATAGTCAGGAGGTCAAAATGAAACTACCTGACTACGCCAAAG
>RDXH01000171.1 GCA_004292745.1 Oscillatoriales cyanobacterium
AAAGTCTTCAAAGACATCGGAGGCGGACTCAACTTTAAAAGAAAAGCGCTGCTTGCCCTTCTGGGACAAGTCATGTCAGGAGATATCTCAGCAGTTGTGGTCGGACACCAAGACAGGCTCGCAAGGTTCGGTGGCGATCTCATCAAATGGATCTGCGAGCAAAACAATTGCCAACTCATGGTTCTCAGTAGAAATGAGTTGTCTCCAGAACGAGAAATGGTTGAAGATATCCTTGCCATCATCCACGTCTTTAGTTGCCGACTCTACGGTCTCCGAAAATACAAATCTGCTATCAAAGAAGATTCGAGTTTACCCGGAAACCAAGCTAGCAGCGAAATGGAGGACTTGGATCTCAGCAAGTAGGTGGTGTTACAACCAAGCAATTGCTATTCTTAAAAACGCAAAAATTGGCAAGTACGATTTAAGAAAGAAAGTAATGGACTCTGCTCCTAAGTGGGTATCCGAGCAGCCTTACAATCCGCGACAAATGGCAGTATTTCAAGCTTTTGAAGCGCACAAAGCTGCTAAGAAAGTCAAGGGAACGGCAAAGTTTAGAAGCCGTTTCGACACATCTGAGACTATCCGGTTCCAAACATCTAACTGGAAGTTAGGTACTTTTTACCCAACTTCTACTCTTGGGCTAAGCTTTAAAACATCAGAACCAATCGTTGAGGTAATGCAACACGAACCAACACTCAGCTTGATTAACAGGCAGTGGTTTATCTGCTATGCGATTGATGCACGAGGAATGAAGCCAATCAATAGCGATTTGGCGATCGCGTTAGATCCGGGTGTTAGAACTTTCCTTACTGGTTTTGACGGCAGTGGTTTCATCGAAATAGGGAAAAACGATATTGGCCGCATCTATCGGCTAGCAAGACATCTCGATAAATTAATGTCGCGAATTGGGGTAAGTAAAGGAAGGCAATTCAAGCGACTGAGGTATTGCTTGCGAAAATCCGCAGCAAAAATCAGAATCAAAATCAAAAACTTAGTCAATGAATTGCACAAAAAAGCTGCAAAATATTTGACAGGTAAGTACAAGTTAATTTTCTTGCCAACCTTTGAGACACAACAAATGGTCAAGAAAGGTAAGCGCAGGTTGGCAACTAAAACCGCTAGAGCGATGGTCACTTTGAGTCATTATCGTTTTCAACAAATGTTGAAGCATCAAGCCACCAAACACGGTGGTGTTGTAGTAGACGTAACAGAAGAGTACACATCGAAAACTTGCTCAAAATGTGGGCATATCCATACTAAATTGAGCGGGTCTAAAGTTTTTAAATGTCCAGAATGCGGACACATTCTAGATAGAGATCAAAATGGCGCTTTCAATATTTTGTTGAAAGCTTTGAGAGATACCTCCTTGACAGGAGAGCTTGTTGCTTTCACGCGTCTTGCCATACACGGTTATTCCTGGCTTAGTCCGGGATTTACCGGATTAAATGTATCTGAACGAACAAACTGCTATTCTGTCAGCAGTGGGGCCCGACGCGCACCTCACTCTCAAATGCCCTCAAGGGAAACGAAGTACCTGGAAGGAAGTTCTCAATCTCCATAACAGGAGTCAGAAGCCCAACCGATCAATTTTGATTTGATATGGGAGCGTCACCTAAGATAGGCTAATTCAGTTGCTAGCGCTTTGGGGAAGTGGACAGTGCTAATTCCACTAGATTATTATCGGATTCTAGGTCTACCGATTCAAGCTACTGCCGAACAGTTGCAGCAAGCTCATCGCGACCGGACGTTACAACTTCCACGCAGGGAGTATTCCGAAGTGGCGATCGTCGCCCGTAAACAACTGCTCGACGAAGCCTACGCCGTTTTGTCAGACTCAGAAGGGCGCAAAGCTTACGATGCCAGTTTTTTGGCCAAAACTTACGATCGCGAATCAGAAGCAGGGATTTTAGGCCAGCATCCGAGGTTAAAAGCCTCGACAGGCGCGGCCACAGTCCTGCAAGAAGCAGAAACAGACTGGCAAGAGTCCGGGGTTTTAGACGCTACTCCCGACCCCCATACTCCAAGTATTGAAATCGACGACAACCAGTTCGTAGGAGTCCTGCTGGTACTGCAAGAACTGGGAGAATACGAACTTGTACAGAAACTGGGCCGTCCCTATCTCAATAATGGCAGCTCTGCGATCGCACAAGGGCGCTTCGGCGACCCCCAGCTAGTGCGACCAGACATAGTTTTAACCATCGCCCTGTCCTGCTTAGAACTAGGCCGGGAACAGTGGCAACAAGGTCAATACCAAAATGCCACCAAATCACTAGACGCAGGTCAAGAACTGCTGCTGCGCGAAAGCCTATTTCCAAGCGTGAGGGGTGAAATGCAAACCGATATATACAAACTCCGTCCGTACAACATCTTACAATTACTATCCCTCCCAGAAGAAAAAGTCTCCGAACGTCGTCAAGGACTAAAAATCCTGCGAGAAATGCTCGAAGAAAGGGGTGGGATAGATGGTTCCGACGACGATCGATCGGGCTTGGGCATCGAAGACTTCCTACGCTTCGTCCAGCAACTGCGGAAACACCTAACCAGCAGCGAGCAGCAGACCCTATTTGAAGCAGAAGCTAGCCGCCCCTCCGCTGTAGGCACTTATCTCTCGGTTTACACCCTACTAGCTCAAGGATTTGCAGCCAGACAGCCCTCCATGATCCGTCGCGCCAAGCTGATGCTGATGCAGTTAGGCCGCCGCCAAGACGTCCACCTCGAAAAAGCCGTATGTTCCCTGCTGCTGGGCCAAACAGAAGAAGCCAGCAGAGCCCTAGAACTCAGTTCCGAAAAAGAACCCCTCGCCTTCATTCGCGAAAACTCCCAAGATTCTCCCGATTTGTTGCCGGGGCTGTGCTTATACGCCGAACACTGGCTACAGGAAGAAGTATTTCCGCACTTCCGGGACTTGGCAAAGCAGTCAGTTTCCTTAAAAGATTACTTTGCAGATCCCAAGGTACAAGCCTACCTAGAATCCTTGCCACTGGATACAGAAACAGCCAACGAGTGGGTAGTAGCCCAACCCCGCTCTACTGCCAAGGCTCAAGCTAGAGCGGCACTCACCAGCTCACTCCAGCCATCTCCAGCCATTACAGGGCGATCGCCCACTGTTACCTTGACCCCCGGCCCCGCCACCATACCCCCCCCAGGGCCAAGCCCCAAATATGAGGGGACCCCAGCCGCACCTATCCCCCCAGTCACCCCCCAGAACTCGACAGCTACCCCCACCGCACACCCCCCTTCCTCCAGCTCCAAAGAACGCCGACGCCCCCATTCCTCCCGTCGCAGTGCCAAGAGTAGTGCAGGGCCCATGGGTGATTTAGTCGATCGAGCCAGGACGCTAGGCTCGCAAATTTCAGCCCAAGTCCAGTCCATGCCTCGAAATCGGCTGGCTCTGCTGCTAGTGGCTGGTTTTCTAAGTCTGTTAATCCTGTGGTTGATTTTCAGTATCTTAGGTAGCATCCTCCAAGCTCTCTCAGGCCCATCCCTGCAAGGAGAACAAGCCTTAGTCAGCCTGGAAGCACCACCGATCGAAATTCCCCCCTTAGCCCCCACCGCCCCAGAGCCTGGCCCTGCCGCCCCAGCCTCCGGCTCCGTCACAGAAGAAACAGCGCAGCAAATGATTCAAAGTTGGCTCTCAGCCAAAGCAGCAGCCCTCGGCCCCAATCACGCTATCGATGAATTAAAGCAAGTTCTGACGGAACCTGCTTTGTCTCGCTGGCAATTGATGGCAGAAGCTCAACAGCGAAACAACGCCCACCAGCGTTATACACACAAGCTGGAAATTACAAAGGTAACAACAAATCCGACTAATCCCGATCGGACCGAAGTCGAAGCCCAAGTTACCGAAAAAGCCGAAGTGTTCGATCGCGAACAGCTAGTTACCTCCCGTAACGAAAACCTCCGTATTCGCTACGACTTGATCCGCCAAGACGGACAATGGCGCATTATGGATTGGCAAGTTATGAAGTAGGGAATTGGGAATTGGGAATTGGGAATTGGGAATTGGGAATTGGGAATTGGGAATTGGGAATTGGGAATTGGGCATTGGGCATTGGGCATTGGGCATTGGACACTGAGCGTAGTCGAAGTGTCCAAGAACCTTCTTCCTTCTTCCTTCTTCCTTCTTCCTTCTTCCTTCTTCCTTCTTCCTTCTTCCTTCTTCCTTCTTCCTTCTTCCTTCTTCTTTCTTCCTTCTTAACAAATAACCCTTCGACTTCGCGAGCGGGCACCGCAAATAACAAATAACCCTTCGACTTCGCGAGCGGGCACCGCAAATAACAAATAACAAATAACAAATAACAAATAACAAACCACAAAAAATAAGATACAATAAAAACCACAAGATCAAGCGAACGACCTTATTTGACAGTCAAACTATGCAATCTACAACTAATCAGTCCGAGACAGAGCCGGTAATGGACGCGCCCAAACACGGCTTGCCAGTTACCATTATTACAGGATTCCTCGGCAGTGGCAAAACAACCCTGCTCAACCATATCCTGACCAACCAGCAAGGTTTGAAAACCGCCGTTTTAGTCAACGAATTTGGCGAAATTGGCATCGACAACGAACTGATTGTCACTACCGAAGACAATATGGTCGAGCTGAACAATGGCTGTATTTGCTGCACAATTAACGAAGATTTAGTAAATGCAGTTTACAAAGTTTTAGAACGTCAAGAAAATCTAGATTATTTAGTAGTAGAAACTACCGGACTAGCAGACCCGCTACCAGTAGCTTTAACTTTTTTAGGCACTGAATTGCGAGACATGACTCGTCTCGATTCCATCGTGACAGTAGTAGATGCCTCCAATTACAGCTTGGATTTATTCAATTCTCAAGCAGCATACAGTCAAATTGCTTATGGCGATATTATTGTTCTCAACAAAACAGATTTGGTTGAGGAAGCAGATTTAGATTTGTTGGAAGTTAAGATTCGCGATGTCAAAGAAGGCGCTCGAATTCTCCGCACAGTAAAATCTCAAGTTCCTCTGCCACTCATCCTCAGTGTAGGATTGTTTGAATCGGACAAATATTTCCAAGCTGAGGAAACTGCTAGCAGTCACGACCATCACGAACATCACGACCACGCTCATCACGGTCATCACGACCACGGTCATCACGACCACGGTCATCACGACCATTCCGACCATTTAGAAAATGACGGATTTACGTCAATTTCATTTCAGAGCGATCAGCCGTTTTCTCTGAGGAAATTTCAATATTTCTTAGACAACCAACTGCCAACAAATGTGTTTCGGGCCAAAGGGATTATGTGGTTTGAAGAAAGTCCCAAACGGCATATTTTTCACTTGAGTGGTAAGCGATTTTCCATCGATGATGATGAGTGGAAAGGCGAACGGAAAAACCAGATTGTCTTGATCGGTCAAGGTTTAGATATCGAGACTTTGCGATCGCAAATCGAAAACTGTCTCTGTCTCCCTTCACCTAATCGTGGCAAAGGATTTGGCAAAAAATAAAAACAACAGGACTTACACAGTACAACTTCCAGGCTCTAGCCTGGAAATGTCTAGAGGCTGTATCTCGCTTTTATTCATGAAAATACTAGGTAGAGCCTCTGGATATGCGTTACCAGGCTAGAGCCTCGTAACGAGTAAACGATTAAGTTTTATATCGATTACCAATTACCGATTCTGAATGCGAATAATCATCCAGCGATTGAAATACTCACCGTCGTGAACGAGCGGTGATTCTTGACACTTCATCGGATGAAGCTACCGGAGTAGTCTTACTCTTCCTCTGTGTCCGTTTAGAGTCGTGGCGATTCCCCATCCCGACTTGATTTATATTTTTTGCTGCATTCTCGTCTCTATCGTGCTCAATACCACAGCTTAGACAAAGCACCGAACGAATAGAAAGGTCTAATTTCCCCCATTTAAAACCACAGTCGGAACAGACTTGGCTCGTAGGTTCCCAGGGACTAATTACCCTAAACTCACGCCCAAACTTCTCCGATTTAGCTTCACAAAGGGAACGAAATTCGTACCAACCTTGTTGACTAATTACCAGGGCTAATTTGCGATTCTTGACCATTCCTGACACATTCAAATCCTCCAAAATAATTGTTTGGTTTTCACTGACTACTTTGGTTGATAGTTTGTGCAGGAAATCTTGACGCAAGTCAGCAATTCGATTGTGCGTTTTGGCTATTTTAATTCGAGTTTTATGCCTGCGTTTTGAGTCTTTCTGCTGTCTGGCTAGCTGTTTCTGAAGTTTACGAACTTTTTTGTCTAGCTTTTTACAGCTAGGGCTTTTAGCTTTCCCTCCATCACTCATTACCGCAAAGGTTTTAATCCCTAAATCAATACCGACGCTCATGTGTTTAGCTTCGACTTGAACGGGTTCAACCTCCACCACGAAACTCAAGAAGTAACGGTTGGCACAATCTTTAATGACCGTTACTGATGTCGGATCGGATGGTATTTCTCTCGACCAAATAGGCTTAATATTGCCAATTTTAGCTAGATAGACTTCCTCCCCTTTAATTGAAAAACCGCCAATCCTAAAACGTGCCGACTGACTGTTCGTGCGTTTCTTGAACTTGGGATACCCAACCTTGCGCCCCTTCCTTTTGCCTTTGCAAGACTGAAAAAAGTTCTTAAAAGCTGTTTCCAGATCTGCTACAGATTGTTGTAACGGGATATTCGATACTTCACTTAGCCAAGCTCTTTCGGTTGTCTGTTTCGCTTGAGTGATTACTACCTTTTGAAGTTCTGCCGATTTCGGCTTTTTCTCCGACTGCTTGCACAGTGCAAGAGCATCATTCCAGACTACGCGGACGCAACCAAACAACTGCGCTAAACTCTGTCGCTGTTGGTCTGTCGGATAGATTCTGTATCGATACCTTGCTTTCATTATTTTTGCTTTTTACTTACTCTATTATACTAGGTCTTACACGATCGATAAAAATTAAAGCCGTCTTGAAAGACGGGGCTTGTACCCATTCTTTTGGTCAAATCGTCTCAAGTCGAAGTTAACGATCGAATAATTGGCAAAATTGGCCGCGGACTGAATCTGCTTGTAGGTATCGCAGACACCGACACCGAAGCAGAACTAGATTGGATGGCTCGCAAATGCCTAGAATTGCGTTTATTTCCAGATCCAGCCACTGACACTGGCCGCTGGGAGAAATCCGTACAAGACATCGGTGGCCAGTTGCTTGTTGTCAGTCAATTTACGCTTTACGGCGACTGCCGCAAAGGTCGGCGACCTTCATTCGATCGCTCTGCGCCCCCAGAAGCCGCCTCTATTCTGTATGACAAATTTGTCGAAAAGTTGCGCTCCAGCGGTTTAAAAGTCGAAACAGGCGTGTTTGGAGCTCAGATGCAAGTCTCTATAGATAATGATGGGCCGGTGACTTTGGTGTTAGAAAAAGAAGCAGGGTAAATTATCTAGTGCTCTACCGGGTTTTGTCCAAGAATATTTCGTTATATCAATTCCGGTTGGCTCGGAATGATGTAACCGCGAAGGCGCGAAGTACGCGAAGGAAGAGAAGAGAGAGTTTAATACAGGACTCGGAAGAGAGGATTTTATATTACAGCCTGATGCAATGGCAAAAACCCGGTTGCTTTGGTTGTCCTGAGAAAGGCTACATACCAATTTTCTAAATTAACCGGGTTTTCAAACTGCTCTGTCGTAGGTAGAGAATACATTGCAGTTCCCTACATTCTGCTGACTACCAATTCCAGAATCTTCCACCCCCAAAATCCCGTCCCAAGGCCAGTTAGTAAATTGTCCACTGAACGGCCTTGCTATACCCTCATTCGCAAGTGCGATCGCCCCACCTTCGCAATAGCTCAGAATGCTTGTACAGTATAGGTTTAAGCACCAAATCACCATTCCTCTACAGCCAAAGCTTAAAATCAGATTCAGCAGCCAAAAAGAGTTGCATGAGAGAGTGGAACACCCAAGTCACTGCACTATTTGTACTTCCCGTACATTCAATGTATAGAGAGTTGAATCCGCACAGCAAGCCAAACCGCCTGCAACTGCATCACTCACTCTCTGACAAAAGTCCTCGCACTGTCGCTGCGGTGCCCTACCACCTGATAAATACCATGACTGTCACAACTGCCACCAACTCCGTTAACTGCAACACCGCTTCTACCATCAACTCCCTTCAAACTGCCCCCTGCGAACAAGCCCTCGAAATCAATCACGTTCCCAGCGTCGATACCCTAGCTTTGGCTGACTTCGCCCTCAAAGCGTTGCAAGCAGAGATGAAAACAGCAAGCCGTAGCGCTCAATCGGTGGCGATGCGGATTGCGAAGGAAGTCGAACGGATTTGCCAAAAAAGCGATCGCATCCAAATTTCCGGTGAAGTCCAAGCTTGGCAAATCACCTTAGCCGAACACCGCTTGCAAAAAACCCTGGAATTCTATCGCCTCGGTTCCAAGCAAGGCCGCGTCGAACTTCACTCTCACCTCGCATCGATGATTTACCGCCATGTTGCTTCCTTTAGATCGAACTTGAACTACCAAGCTCGCTACAACATGATTGAAGACTTTTTGCAAGGGTTTTACATTGAATCTTTACGGGCTTTCCGCCGGGAACACCAACTCGATCTGAGCTACCAGCCCCGCACACAGCTAGAATTGGCTGAGTACATGGCTTTCACCGAACACTACGCCAAACGCCAAATTGGTTTACCAGGCCGCAACCGCCAACGCCTGATTGTCCTCCGCGCTCAAGGTTTTGCCAAGGGTCAACCTCCTGAAACTGCGATCGACATTGAAATGGCTGTAGAATCTGGCAAGGGAGAAGATGCAGAAATGTACAGCCGCTCTCCAGCGCTGCAACAAGTGCGCGAACAAATGGTGTCTGAAACTGTCGATCCGGCTGACGCTGTGTTGCGCGATCGAGTAGTATCGGAATTGATTGCTTATCTGGAATCGCAAAATCAGCCAGAATGTGTTAGCTACCTCAATTTGAAATTGCAAGACCTTTCTGCTTCTGAAATCGATCGCGTTCTTGGTTTGTCTTCTCGTCAGCGCGACTACTTGCAACAACGTTTCAAGTACCACGTCGAAAAATTTGCCCGCACTCAAAACTGGAAATTAGTGCACGAATGGCTCGGTGCTGATGTCGATCAAAAATTGGGAATGACTTCGGACAAGTGGGAAACATTTCGCGCTCAACTTTCTCCCGAACAGCAACAACTGTTAGCAATGAAGCGGAATCAAGAAAGTGACAAGGACATTGCCACTGCCATCAAATGTACTCCCAAACAAGTCCAAAAACGCTGGGCGCAACTGTTGGAGCTCGCTAGCCAGACTCGCAACAGCACCCAAGCCTAACGGGTACTTCAACATGAATGTAACCCTTGGCTGGAGACTGGAAAATGCGATCGGGTGCGGTGCACTGAAAACAATGCCCGCCCCGGCGTCCTCTCTCAAAACTCCCACTAGGGATGCCGGATTATGAAAGATTTTCAGCTAATTAAATATATTAAAACAGCACTACTTTTTTTAAAAATTTATCATTCCCAGGTTAGGCCTGGGAATTTGTTTTTTTACGAAATAAGAATATTAGAATTAGCCAAGCAATTGAAATCTGTTAACAAACTGGAAATATCCGTATTTTGGCATCCGTTAATCAGTTTTGACAAAAATTTTCCTCAAAACGCTGAAAAATTGTGGGAGGCCCGGTAAATACTCGATCGGCATTAACCTACGATGCCGCCCGCACCCTGATTCAAGCCCTAGAAATGCAGCCAGAACCCAGCCGCGAAGGAATGCAAAAAACCTTAGCAGCACCAAATTTTCAAGCCAGTGGAGCCACGGGTATAATTGAATTTGACCCAAACACCGGCAATCGAAAAAACTCTCCTAAACGAGTGGCGCACATTGTTCCGTGTTCTAGAGAACAATTTGGCCTGACATTTGTGCCGATCGAATTTCCCACAGCGGCCGCCACAGGTTTAAAATGCCAGTGAATTAATATCTTGCACCATTCTCAACAAACCTGTACGGGCGGGTTTTACAAACAATTTCTGCCTAAAATCAATAATTTCATAAACCCGCCCCGAAGGCGTGCAACTATCGCCACCGGTGCAACATATCAATTTATTAGATATATTGAACAAAGCTAGTTTTTTTTATAGGAACACTTATGAATATCAATCTCGCTCCCTTCTCCGGTTCTAGTCTCAAACCCGCAGCCCAAAATATCTGTGCACTCAAACAAGTCTTCCAGACAATTGATGCCGATAGCTGTCCGGGTTCCTATAACTTCCATATGCACACAGTGTACTCGGATGGACGCTTACAGCCAGAGGAATTGCTCCAAAAAGCGATCGCCCTTGGTGTCAAAGGCTTAGCTATTACAGACCACCATAGCACCAAAGGCTACGAAAAAGCTCAAATTTGCTTGGATAATTGGAAATTAGACCATCCCGACAACAATAGCATCATACCCACTCTGTGGACAGGGGTGGAAATTAATGCTGAATTACTCAATAACGATGTACATATTCTCGGTTATGGCTTCGATCCGCAACATTCCAGTCTCAAACCCTACTTAGGAGGTAAAGGTACAGAAGGAACTTATTTGTATCCAGCCATCAGGGTAATTGAAGCTATTCATGAAGCAGGAGGTTTAGCCGTTCTGGCCCATCCCTGTCGGTATCGATCGACCGCCGATAAATTAATCCCAGAAGCTGCTCGTTTCGGCATTGATGGTGTAGAAATTTACTATGCCTACGGTAATCCAAATCCTTGGAAACCAAGCCCCAAACAAACTGCTTTAGTTAAAGATTTAGCAGAAACTCACAGCTTGTTTGGAACTTGTGGAACTGATTCTCACGGCCTCAGTCTTCTAGTCAGAATTTAGATAGTTCGGGAATTGGGAATTGGTTATTAGTTATTAGCTATTAGCTATTGGCTATTAGAACTAAAAACGAACAAATAACAAATAACAACTGACAACTGACAACTAACTAATGACTTTTTCCTTCTGCTCTATCAAATCTAGCACATAAGGTAGGGTGCGTCAGGAAAGGAAAACCCAAGACAGACGCACCATACAGCGTTGTTAAAGTGTGACAATTGCGTCTAGGAATGTTAATTTATCCATTAGACATCGACCATATTTATTGTGGAACAGGCATCCTGCCTGTTCAAGACTGGCAATTCTTGCGATGTCTAATGCACAATCTCAACAGCCTCTGTATCGGGGACATCTCTCTCGATCCAGGCAAGAAATCCGATCGCCTCTAAATTAAAGCGGATTGCGATCGCCCCCAAGTCAAACTCAAAGGCGATCGCTCCTAATTCCACTCAAATAGGACTCATACCAATTTAATGGATCGTTGCATAATATCCCGATCCCCCTAAATCCCCCTTCCCAAGGGGGACAAAAGAATTCTTGCTCCCCCTTGGGAAGGGGGCAGGGGGGATCAAATTCTATGCAACCTCATAAAAAATTGGTATCACAAAGCCCACGCTACAGAAACTATGCTGCTGGCACAAAAACACTTGCCGTAAGCTCGCTTGGGGCAACCCCTACAACGATACCCAAATAGCCGCCGAGTTTAATTGCCGTAGCACTAACAGCAGCTCCTCCATTCAGATTCAAACTTACAGCTTCCAAGGTGAGGCTAGCAAATACACTCCCGCCAGTTAGACCAATTTTGTCCCCAACAGTAAAGTCTGTAATCACATCTGCCTCTGCTAAGGTGGCAGCCGTCGCCGCCCCTCCGGTTAGGATAAATGTATCGTTTCCAGCGCCACCTGTGAGAATGTCTTGACCGCGATCGCCACTCAGTATGTCGTCGCCTAAGCCACCAATCAGGACATCATTTTCTTTACCACCGGTGATAGTGTCATTGCCATCTCCTCCGGTGAGAGTATCGTTGTCATTATTGCCGGACAAGTTGTCATTACCAGCACCGCCGTCAATCTGATCCGATCCTTTACCGCCGGTCAAAGAGTCGTTGCCAGCCCCTCCGTCAATTGTATCGGCTCCTTGCATTCCGTTAATGATATCAAAGCCGCTTGTCCCGGTAATATTGTCGTTGCCAGATAGCCCCAAGATTGGTTTGCCAGCAGCAGCCGGGGGCAGTGATGACACCAAAATATTGTCATTATTGTCTGACAGGTTGTAAGACTGACCGCTAACAGTGTTTGCTGGTTGCCCAGTAGGAGTACCAGGGCCGGAAGAATTGATTGCAGGTGCCGCGATCGTTACAGGCGTACCACCAGCCGTTGGTGTTGGTGTTGGCGATGGTGTCGGTGTTGGAGTTGGTGTTGGTGTAGGCGTTGGAACTGGAAAAGGTGTTGGTGTTGGTGTCGGAGTAACAGGTGTTGGTGTCGGAGTAACAGGTGTTGGTGTTGGAGTTGGTGTTGGTGGCGTTGGAGTTGGTGTTGGAGTTGGTGTTGGAGTTGGAGTTGGTGTTGGTGGCGTTGGAGTTGGTGTTGGTGGCGTTGGTGTTGGAGTTGGAGTTGGAGTTGGAGTTGGAGTTGGAGTTGGTGTTGGAGGTGTTGGTGTCGGTGTGATAATGGGGGTGTCGCCACTCCGGGGGGTCAACGTGACAGTACCTTGAGGAACGGTGACCTGTAGGCTGTAATCAGCAGGGGTACCTCCAGCTTTAGCACCGGTGACGCGGATTCTGTAGTTAGTATTTGCTTGGCGCGCGACTCCATTAAGCTGCGCGTCCAAACCGCCACCGTTGTTATCATCGGAAACAATAGTGCCAGTATTAACGTTGACGAATTGCACAAAAGGGTCAAAACCAGGTGTCGCGCTGCTGAGGTTAATGGTGAGAGGTTGGTTCACCAAGGATGTAGTTACTAAAAATTCATCAGCAAGTGTGTTGCCGCCACCGGGAGCTAGAAAAGTAAAGTCTTTGCTGCCTTCCAATTTACCAGTTAATGTAACGGCAGGAGCGCCGGTTAAGGGGCTGCCACTGAAGTCGCTACCTCTGGGAACTAAACTGATATCGCCCGTAGGAATGGTGGCCTGTAAACTGTAGGGATTAGTAGACGACGGTTCGAGTTTGAAAAAGCTGGTGACGCGGACTTTGTACTTAATGCCGCCGGCAATTGTGAAAGAATTAGGAGTGGTCGCAGGGTTAGTACCATCCTGGATGGTAGGCCGATTGGGTGCAATCAGTGAGTTAAGATTAGTGGAATCGGTATCGTCTGAATCAGCAATTACCTCACCTGTCGTGGCATTTATAACTTCCAGGAACGTGTCATAATTGAGACCTGTAGCCGTAAGAGAAAGCGTGACAGGTTGCCCGATCGCAGATGTATTTAAGTCATATTCATCAGCCCGCGTGAAGCCGCCGCCGAAACTGGGAGCTGGAAAAATAATGTCATTGCCATCGAGTTGACCAGTTTTTGTATCAGTATTTGCCATTGGATTTAACCTCAATAATTAAAGTTTCAACCGAGTTTATGAAGTAGGGACACGGCACGGTTCCCTTATTCGTGTCAACTTAAGGTCAAACCCTGTCACAGACTGCTGTTTGACTATTAACCCTAAGATCCCCCCTAGCCCCCCTTAAGAAGGGGGGGACAAGAGTCCGATCAAAGTCCCCCTTCTTAAGGGGGATTTAGGGGGATCTAGACTTGGCATAAAACCCAGATTTCTCAAGGATTTCAGCCTTAAGTTGACAGTAATGGGCTCGCTTGAGTGTCCCTACCGTGGGGATAGATCGATCGCGCGGTGTCTTTCATAAATGTGGAATCTGCTGTATTGCTACACATCTCCCACGAGTCACCTGTGCAGTCATGCTGAAATCTGGAACTAGATGCTAGCTTTATTTGTAGGTATTACAGAAGGCGACGCACCTTTTTCAACACCACTAAATCCAACTAATAAACTCAATTCCGTAAAAATTCCTGAACTTACGCAGTGTAAAACATTGGTAGGAGTAACTCATAAATTGCCCTACACAACATAGACTTTACAGCTTAGTTTTGCGCCCGTCCTAAATTGTATTCCTACGAGCACCTCTCATAGAGTGAAGTTTGCATGAATCAGTTTATTTTTGGCTGATTGACTAGAAGCTTACTGTTT
>RDXH01000172.1:0-9958 GCA_004292745.1 Oscillatoriales cyanobacterium
GCTTTGGCGTAGTCAGGTAGTTTCATTTTGACCTCCTGACTATATATTACCATCTTTGCTTACTACTGCTTATAAGCTTAATGAAGTTTTACAATACTTATACTGTGAGATTCTACTCGTTACCAGGCTCCAGCCTGGTAATGCTGATCCAGAGGCTCTGCCTCAATTTCTATTTCCCCCCCCCAGCGAGGCAGAGCAAGAGTGATATGGGTTCCCAGGCTCCAGCCTGGGAACCAGTTATATAGAACCCTTCGACTACGCTCAGGGTACGGAGATGTAGCTAAACTTGGGAAACGGCGATCGCCCTAACGGGTCGATTTCTCTCAAAAATAGCCCGTGGTTTCAAAGCTATTCTCAACAACAACCAAAGCGATCGCCATTCTCCCGGTGTTTCCACCCCTTGCCACTGTCCAGGCCGACAATAGAGCATTTCAATCAAACAACGGTGTTGGTTAATATTTAGGCGATCGAAGGCAATTCGGACAGTGGGACATCCTGCTGACTGAAAACTTGAATCCAACCGTAATTTATCCCTCACCAACTCAATCTTAGCCACAGGAATCAAACATTGCTCTTCCATAATTTCCAAAGTAGCCGATGCACAATCTATCAAATCTATAGGAAAACTACTCTCTGTTTCCAACTCAAGCATGGACTGGAATGGCTGGTTCGAGTTGAATGTTGCACCCTGGGAAACATTTCCCCTCACAGCATATTTTGGCAAATTTTCGGCTGTAATCAAACTATTTTTGTTGACTTTACCTTTCAAACCAAAACTCGGCTGCTGAGTCAGAGCCACTTCAGCACCACTTTCCGAAATTACAGTAGTTATACCCCAAAAAGTTGTACCCCCAATCTTCAATTGTACAACCCTGCGTAAATTGAACCATTCGTAAATATCCGGTTTAGGAATATCCACCAAAATTAGTAGCGCAATCCCCAACATCAGCAAGTTGTAAACGCTCCAAATCCAGCCAAAACTCATCCCTTTTAACGCATCGGCGCTTGCTGCTACTTCCTGTCCACTACCAATATTGTGAAATAAATAAATGTTTAAATTTTGCCACAAACCCCAAGCGGTAACTAGAAACAAAACGATCAGAGGCCATCCCAAATTCCAGTTAAAATGAAATCGATCGCTAGCAAGTCCTTTTGGTGTCACCTGAAATCCCTTCCCAAACGGATTTAGCATGGCACTCACCACCGTCATCGCTAAAGGGATACACTGGACAAAGGAGTAGACATCAGAAAGTAAAGCAGACCGCGATCGGTAATTTAGCCAAGAAAAGACCGTAATTTGAACTAAATAATAAGGCAAAAAGAAATACACTAATTCCTGGGAATTTGCCCGCACAGGAAGGATGCCTAAAAACCAGTAAGCCAAAGGCATCAACAGTAATAAAACTCTACTTAAACTGGTGAACCAGTGCACCAATCCTTCCAAGTGAGACAGTCTTTGTCGCAATTTTAACCCCGGAATAGTTAAAGGATTGGAATCGATAAAAAATGCTTGGAGAGTGCCTCGCGCCCAGCGCAATCTTTGAGTTAGGTGAGCATCTATATTTTCCGCAGCTAAACCTGCACTTAATTTTTCATTTAAATAAACTAAACTATATCCACTTGCTGACAGCCGAATTCCTGTAAAATAATCTTCGCAAACGGAATTTGTGACAAAGCCTCCCACTGCTTCTAAAGCGCTGCGTCTGAGGACAAAAGATGTGCCACAACAAATTACACTTTCTGCACCATCTTTGAGGAGTTGAATTTGTCTATAAAATACTTCTTCTTCGGAAGTAACAATGTTTTCTAATCCCAGGTTGCGGGCGATGGGGTCGTGATTGTAGAAGCTTTGAGGAGTTTGAACAAGGGCGATTTCTGGATTTTGAAAAAATCCTACAGTTCTGGTTAAAAAGTTGGTGGTTGGAATAAAATCTGCATCGAAAACAACTATGAGTTCTCCATTGGTTAAAGCTGTGGCATGATTTATGTTGCCAGCTTTTGCGTGGCGATTATCTGGTCGGCTTATATATTCGCATCCGAGTTCTTTTGCTAATAATTTGATTTCATGACGTTGAGTATCATCGAGTAAATATACTTTTTTATTGGTATAGTCTAAGGCTTGACAACCGATGATTGTGCGCCTTAAAATAAAGGCTGGTTCGTTGTAGGTTGGGATTAAAATATCTACGGAAGGGGAAAAGTATCCTGACTCAACGGCAACAGCCATGCGATCGGCTTCTCGGCCACGATCTTTCACTCTCAGCGTGAAGTAAAGTAGACTGCTGCTAGTGAAAACCATTAACATTTCTAGGAAAAACAGCCCCAAACTAAAGATACCATTGAGGGGATTGCTGAGATTGAGAGTAGCGAGCGATCGCCACAAAAAGTAGCGAATTGTTAAAGCCAAAACTATCGCAACTACCACAGCCTGTGACCATTTTTGGGGGCGAGGTGAAATTTTCAATACAGCGAAGACTATTGATACTAGGATGAGAGTCGGGAGTAATAAATACATCTGGCTGACAGCAGGCACTTCGAGCCACACAGGCGGGTTTTGTTGCCAAATATTGATTTGGGCAAAAACACCGCTGACAGTGCCTTCATGGGAAAACCACGCCCCGACGATCGCACTTACGAAAGCCACTACCCCTAATAAGACTAAGGTGGCGATCGGCACGGGGCGTTTGAAGTCTCGAAGGTGAAATCTGGAATTCGTCATAAATGTGAAATGCCCGATCGAGTCTACAAAAGCTTTCAAACACAATGTAAACACATTTTAACATTTTCACAATTTTCTTCAACGCACTCTCTTCTCCTCCTCTGCGTCAAGAGCGTCCTCTGCGGTTAAATAAATCAGGTCTAACCGTCAACGACATAACATTCAATCAGAAACTTCTAATTGCGATATAGCATAGCGCGCCACAGTCAAACTATATTTAGCCCGTTCTATTTCCGACAATTCTGCCCAAGGTTTGCTAAAAACCATCCCTAATTCTCCCCCTTCCCCCTCAACATCTCGCATCGCATAGGCCAAAGGACGCGATAAAACTTGCAAATCTTCCTCATCCCACTGAGGTAAAATATCTAACACGCACTCTACCATTTGGTCGGCTAAATATTGATATTTGACCGTGGCATTTTGGACACTTTGTGCGATGCTGGCGAGTAAATCTTGAGGAAAACTCACAAAATTATCCCGCAAAGACTTTTGCAAAGTTGTGGTTAGCCAGACTTGTTCTAATTGCGAGAATAATAATTGTGACTTCTGGGCAATATCCGTGTCGCTGAAGGAATCGGATATTGCAAATTCTTGCTCTAAAGCCATCAAATAAGATTCTGATTCAACCTGTGCAGGATTCCAGGGGTAAGCAACATCGGTCTGAACAATTGTTGCCAGAAGTTCCATCTCAACCTGAGTTTCACAGTCGCGAAAATATTGAGAATCAGAAGGTTGGGGAGCCATAATTTAATACCTAAATGCGAAAAAAATACAGAACGGGATGAATGGGAAGTATGAGTTGCCAGTTGTGAATATTTTTTTTAACTCCAGACTTGAGACTCAATGTCTAAAACTTTGCCGTCCCGATCGCCGATTGCTAAAACTAGCTACACTATCACCTCCATTGGTTCCGCAATCCATTTAACTTTAGGTAGAAGTTATGGGCACCTCGATCGTGAACTCAAAAATCTGACCTTGAGAACTGCCAAATTTTAGCTGAGTACCCGATCGCAACAACAGTTCCTGGTGGTGAACCCTTTGCCATCCCTCATCCCCCAAGACTAGAGTGCCATAACGAGAGAAATCCCGCAGGAAGTAGCGAGGTTCTTCCCGGCCATCTTCGATATTGTTGCGGCAGAAAATTTCCGCGTGTTTTTGAGAAACCCACTGTTCTCGAATCACTACATCATTTTCTTCCCAACGTCCGACTCTAACCATTCCACCCCGAATTGGCCAAACCTGATTGGGGTTAGAACTTTGGGCTGTTTCGTCTTCTCGATCGCGCCCCCGCAAATAAGCACAGGAGGGCAAACGTCCCAGCCAAGTAGCAGAATTTAGAGGTAATTCTGTTTTGATGTCATCTACCGGTTCAGTCAATTGACCATCGAACTCCGGGTGCATATACAGCACCGGCAGTGTCCAAGCCGGTTGATTGAACTTGTAAAGCGTTAGTAGCTGCTGTCTGGCGATCGCCACAGCCCGATCGATGGACATCCTTCCAGCCAAAGCTTGGGCGAAAGTTTGGATAAAACTCAGGGCTTCGCGATCGGCGATCGAATCCCGCATCCCCAACACCGCCGGCACCCCATGATGGATCAATACCTCTGCTAGACTGCTGCGGGCGATCGCCTGTTTCTGGCCACTGCTAGAATCAACCGTCTCCATGGCCGGCTGAGCTCCCCAGCAGGCATTGAATACTGCCAGCGTCACCCGACACCGGACTAAAACCTGAGCCAGTTCAGTGCCGTTAATAATCGTGTCCGGCCCCAAAAACAACAAACCTCCATCGGGTCCCGGCATCCCGTGCCCGGCATAAAACAAGATGTTATAGGCTTGTGTTTCCAAGCGAGAAATTAATTCTGTTGGGGTGGGTTCGATCAGAGTATCGACGTGAGTGGGAACGTTAACCTCGGAGTATTTACCACTGTCGTCGGTTTTATTAGCATTTTCCAGAACCAGACGCAAGGCGAGTGCTTCTTTTTCCAAATGCAACTGACGATGATTAGTGCTAGAAGATTGACTATTGACAGCACTGCCAGGATCTGATTGTCCCAACACTAACAAAATGTGGAGCGAATCGGCCAGACGCAGCGGCCCCAAAGGCTCAACATTGCTGGTAGTGCGACTAAACAGCAATTGTTGGGACAGAGAAATCGCCGGTTGACCGGCTTGAGGCTGCATAATTTCCCAAGGTAAAGCAATTAAATAGGGTTCCCGCAAGTCTAGTCGTACTCGCAGAGGTTGATTTTGTCCGATCGCGATACCTTTACTTTCTTGGAGACTACCTTGAATTGGTCCTTCAAACAGCCACTGCCAAAGATTGATGCCAAAATGCTGCATCAAGCGACTGCTGTAGCTAGTCGGTTGTGGCGGTGGAGTTGTTTCCCCCCTGTCACCGCCACCCCTTTGAGGGAGGTGGACTGATACTCCTGAAGATGGAGGTAGCTGTAGGGAGTAAGGGCTTGGTTTTTCGGTTGTTTCGAGTATTTTTTGGCTATGTTCCACAGACATGAAACTACCATCAGAATTTGAGGGCAATTGGTGAATTGTCCCGGAGGAGGAGAACATCTCTTGCCAAGCTTGCCACGATTGGGATAGGGTGGGGGGCCACATACAATCGTGGTGAACGTAACCGCTGGGATAGGGGGCCTGTAGCACCCAGGTAGCAAAATGGTTTGCCCCAGCGGCTTTCAGGCGAGCGATCGCTATACTGAGGCAAGGACTTTCAGGGCGCGCCATTCACAACTACCGACTCTGGATATAGGGATCGAGTTTATCTATCTAGTTTATCGGGTTTGGGGCTTGGTAGAGTAATTAGGACTCATCTCAATTTTAAATTACCGAAACTAACGCCGGAAAATTCGCAACCACACACCTATAATTATCGCTGTCACCAAGCTAGCCGCTAATGCTGATAGAATACCAGATCCCAGAATCAACCTCAGTTCCGAACCAGGAGAAAAAATTGGCACCATATTTATGGCAAAATTGAGTTTGGGATATTGTGCTATTTCTGTTTTAAAATTAGCAGTTGCAGAAGCTACGGAAGCTACAGTCCCACCAGTTGATAGTCCGACTCCAAGTATGCCGACAGCAGTCTGAAAAGTGCGATCGCTCTCAGCCTTCCGAATCTCAACCGTACCTCTAATTGTATCAGTCAGACTCTGCAAAATTTCCAAACAAGGACGAAAATTTGCAATATCCTTTTCGATTTGCTTAGGATAAGTTTGTTCAGCCTTGTCCCAAAAATCCTGCAAAAACTGTAAATCATCAGTAGGTCTAGCCAGAGTTTTCATTTCAGCCAGCTTAGCCTCATACTTCTCCAGATTAACCTTAATTGTACTATATTGCAGCTCCAGGTAATTAAGGTCGATCGCAAACTGAGTCCCAGATTCCAGAAAATGACCCGGCGGTTGAAACCGCGTCTACACAAACCAAGTCCGCCTCCGCGGACTGAAGAATAACATTAAATCTGGTTCATTCGGCGGTTATAAATTACCGATTCACCTCAAATACCAATCTACCTCTTAGTCCGCGGAGGCGGACATTGTTTGTGTAGCCGCGGTTTCAACCGCCCGGTAATCTTAGTCCGCGGAGGCGGACATTGTTTGTGTAGCCGCGGTTTCAACCGCCCGGTAATCTTAGTTTGTGTAGCCGCGGTTTCAACCGCCGGGTGGCCTCCGTGTGTAGCCGCGGTTTCAACCGCCGGGTGACCGCCGGTAATCTCCACCAAGCGCCCTTAAATCAAAACCTCAACCGATAAACCCGTTCCACCAAATCAGTAGCCTTCCCCAACAACTTCCTCGCCACATTCTGCGGATTAGGATTAGTCAAAGGAGGCGCTAAAAAATTATTATAATCATCAGTCTGGCGCGGCGGAGTATTTTCATCCAACTCAGCCAAATACTTATTCTTTTCCTCCGACTCATCGAGTTCCTGCAACGCCTCATAAGCCTCATTGAAACACTCAAAAAAAGCCGCATCTTTTTGAGCAATATCAATAAGCACAGCCGCTTTCTGTAATTCACCACTCACCAAATACGCGCCAACTTCATTCACTTCAGCTATCAACTCAGGCGAAAGAGGTGCTTCAAATCTCGCGAGGGCGATTAAAAAAGCTTTCGGTGCAAACTGATCGAATCCCGATAAGGTAACTTGTTTAGAAGTCATAATATTTTAGCCGTTGCCGGTGATATTTAAAGCAGCCCAATGGTAAGGGTGCTCGTAGGGTTTCTCATCTATTTTAGCTAATTTTTTTTGCAGTCGTGAGGCTTCCCTTTCAAAGAAAAAGATGTTGTCAAACCCAGCCTCTCTCAACAAAGGCAACAACTCGCCCGATACCACTCACCTAGCTTACCATTCGTGATCTCTCGGAGCCAATCTTTAGCTTGTTGCAAAGCTGCCGGCGGCTGCATTCCCTGCTTCCATAACTGGTAGAAATAAATCAGCAATAAAGCGCTAGAACGTTCGTCCACTCGCCACAAAGTGCTGATAATATAATTAGTCTCCGGCAAAAAGCCACTGGCTATGCCCACAAATTCATCGATTAACTCGCCTTTCTTGGTAATACCAGTTTCGCAAGCGCTGAGGCAGACTAGGTAATAATCAACTAATTTTAACTGCATAATTTCGGTCAATGTCAACTCTTCACCGGTGCCTAAAAGTAAGGCAGATTTTTCGGATTTTTCGGTGTTGTGGTAGGCGTGACCTGTATAATGAAAGATGCCACTATTGGATTTTAGTGCTTGAATAATTGCGGTTTTAGTCGTTGCATTGAAGGTGCGATTAGTTTGGTTAATTTGGCTGATGGCGGCTGCTTCGATTTGGGTGAATTTTAAGGCGCTTTTGCCTTGGGAGTGCTCTACCATCAGCATGGAATTGGGTGCAATTTCCGTGGGGTTTTGCTGTTGCTGTTGGATGGCAATTTGAGCGCTAGGTAGGCGTATGATGGTGCGGATTTTGGGGGCAACCACGGGGGGATTGCCCCCACCAGGGTTTTGCAAATATCTTCGTAGGGGCGAAGCATGACCGCTGTAAATCTCTGGTTATCACTAATAAATTGTCTGCGGTCATGCTTCGCCCTTACACAATCGGGATGCTTCGATGTCATCTAAGTAGGTAGGTCCAAATAAACCTTACTGGTAAACCCTCCCTAAAAATGGTGCTTTTTACCTGGAAATGTCCTACGAGGTTGAAAAAGAACAACACAATCTGGACATAGGTCAAGCATTATCAATTGACTTGGGAACTGCTGATAATTTAGCAGCTTGTGTCGATACACTAGGAAATTCCTTCTTAATTGATTCTCGTGGAATGAAAGCGATGAATCAATTGTGGAACAAAAAAGTAGCAACTAGAAAAGAAGGAAAGCCAGAAGGTTATTGGGATAATTGGCTAGACAGTGTGACTCGCAAACGTAATCACCAAATGCGTGATGGTATCAATAAGGCTGCCAAGTTGATTGCCAACCATTGCCTTAAATCCGGAATTGGTACACTGATAGTTGGGTGGAATGAAGGTTTTAAGTTTAATAGTAATCTCGGTAAAGCGAACAATCAAAAGTTTGTTCAAATGCCTTTAGGTAAGCTGAAAAATAGGTTAAAAAAACTATGTGATTTGCACGGTATCAGGTTTGTTGAAACTGAAGAAGCGTATACATCGAAAGCTAGTTTTTTAGATTGAGACTCCCTACCCAAATATGGTGAAAAACCATCTGGGTGGAAAGCATCTGGAAAGCGGATTAAACGTGGCTTGTATCAGTCAGCTAATGGCAGGGTGGTAAATGCAGACTTAAATGGCGCTGCCAACATTCTGAGAAAAGTAGCGAGTAGGCTAGGCGTAGACCTCAGCCGACTTGGTAGACGTTGCTTGACGAACGTAGCGAGAGTTAGACTTTGCGTATTACCCAAGCCTACTTTGTCCGCAGAATCTCAGCGTATGAAAGACCTGAGAGTGTCAACTATTTACTTACCACTCAAAAATTTATCAAAATTCGGTATATCTACCCAAGTTCCCGTCGCATGAGACTCCTGAGTCAAATCCATCAACAACTGGGAGTAAACCCCTTCCCTCAGAGACGGTATCAAAGATTCACCCCCATCAATTGCTTCTACCCACTTATCTACTACTCTAATAAACGGTGCAATTCTACCGTCTGGATAAACTTGAGGAAACTCCAATCTTTGAGGAATTTTGATTTCAGCTAAAGGTTCTGGGCCTTGGGAACCCCACAGGCGAAATCCGTGGACATAATCTTGCTGGTTGTCGCTTCCCAAAACTAAAGTCCCCTTACTTCCGTAAATCTCCACCCAGTGTCCCCGCCCTTGATAGGTAACAGAACTCAAGCAAACTTGACAAGGGGTGCCGTCTGCTAATTCCAGCATCAAAGTGCAAGAATCATCTGCATCTACTGGTTTTAATTTTCCTAATTCATCAGGATCGGGGCGCGCCGAAATTCCTGTGATTAATTGTCCAGAAAGCCTCTTCACTGGACCGAACAGCCAGTTAATATAATCAAAGACATGGGAACCTGTAGCGCCCAAAACACCGCCCCCTTTATCTTTTTGCGAGTACCAGTTCCAAGGGCGATTAGCGTCAGCCCGACCCGATACCAGCCAGTCTATTTTAATTAAACGTTTTTCTCCGACATATCCTGTGGCTAATAGTTCGGCTAGCATTTGCCAAGAGGGGATGAAGCGAAACTCAAAATCCATGGTTGCGATTGTTTTAGCACTTTTGGATTCTGGGTTTGTTTGAGATTTATTGGTCAATTTGTAGAGTTCTCTAGCCTCATTTGCTGTGAGGGTGGTGGGTTTTTCTAGCAATAAGTGTTTCCCTGCTGCCAAGACTTTTTTTGCCATTTCAAAATGCAGAAATGGCGGGGTGGAAATGCTGACTGCTGCTACTTCTGGGATGGCAATTATGTCTTCTATGGAGTTGCAAGCATAGGGGATATTCTGGCTAGAGGCGATCGCCTGAGCTTTGTCTAAGTTCCGGTGGTAAACAGCCACAACTTCTGTGCGGTGATGGGCTTGGAATCCGGGAATGTGAATTTTTTGACCGAAACCTGTACCGACTACTGCAACGCCAATTTTAGACATAATTTAATAGTTGGGAATTGGGAATGGGGAATTGGGAATGGGGAATTGGGAATTGGGAATGGGGAATTGGGAATGGGGAATTGGGCATTGCTAATTAGTAGTAAATAACCAGTAACCAATAACTAATAACTTGGGAATG
>RDXH01000172.1:10001-14967 GCA_004292745.1 Oscillatoriales cyanobacterium
AATGGGGAATTGGGAATGGGGAATTGGGCATTGCTAATTAGTAGTAAATAACCAGTAACCAATAACTAATAACTTGGGAATGGGGAATTGGGCATCGGGCATTGGGCATCGGGAATTGGGAATTGGGAATTGGGAATTGGGCATTGCTAATTAGTAGTAAATAACCAGTAACCAATAACTAATAACTAATGACTAATGACTACTGACTAATGACTAATGACTAATGACTAATGACTAATGACTTACTACCCATTCTATTACTTCTTTGCCCAAACTCACCCCATTAAACAAGTCGATTTCTCTGATCCCTGTAGGACTCGTGACATTAACCTCGGTGAGATAACCGCCAATGATATCAATTCCCACAAAGTACAATCCGTCCCTTTGCAACACCGGCGCTAACTGACTACAAATTTGGAGTTCGCGATCGCTAATTTCGGTTTTTGCAACTCGGCCACCCACGGCCATGTTGCCACGAAATTCATTGCCGGTGGGAATGCGGTTGATAGCACCGATCGGCTTACCGTTCAATAATATAATCCGTTTGTCTCCATCTTTTGCTTCCGGCAGATAAGTCTGAACCATTACTGGAACAGTACCTTGGTGAGTGCTAATTTCCACCAGGGAGTTGAGGTTGCGATCGCCCTTTTCCAAAAATAAAATTCCTTCCCCAGCTTTTCCACCCAAAGGTTTGAGGACTGCTGCTCCTTTTTTCTCCACAAATTGCCGAATTACCTGTTTACTTTGAGAGACAATTGTTTCTGGGATCGCTCCTTCAAATTGCAAAGCGTACATTTTTTCATTCGCATCCCGCAATCCTTGTGGACTGTTCACCACCAAAGTTTTAGCAGGATCGATGTAGTCAAGCAGGTAAGTAGCGTAGAGGTAAGGCACATTCACTGGGGGATCGGTACGCATAAATACTGCGTCCATTGCTTCTAGAGGCTGCAAAGTTGGTGCTTCTACCTCGTACCAAACCTCAGCCGCCACCCAACGTCCATCTACCAATTTTACTGGGGTTAGTGTCACCGGACTCAGCATTCCCCAGGTTTTACCACCGATGACGCTTAACTCGTTGGCTTGAGTCACCCAGACTTCGTGACCCAAAGTTTGGGCTGCTTCCATCAGTGCTACGCTGCTATCATGGCCTGGAATTAGCCTGTCGAGGGGATCGATGATGAATGCAAATTTCATTGTCAGTTGGCACTTATGAATTGGTTTGAGTCAAATTTCGCATGAAAATAATTTTTATTTTCCTAGCATAGTGTCT
Source organism: Oscillatoriales cyanobacterium (assembly GCA_004292745.1). Taxonomy (GTDB): domain Bacteria; phylum Cyanobacteriota; class Cyanobacteriia; order Cyanobacteriales; family Microcoleaceae; genus Microcoleus; species Microcoleus anatoxicus. The sequence goes on from RDXH01000172.1 coordinate 11,272, forward strand.
AGCTTGCCCATATCTTCTAGTTCGTGGATATCGTCGCAGCCACCTATGTGTTCGTCGTTGATGAATATCTGGGGTAAAGAGCGGCGTCCGTTAGCTCGATCGCTCATTTTAGCTCGTGCTGCTTCATCTCCGTCGATCGCGTACTCTGTAAACTCCACCCCTTTGCGCTTCAGCAGTGCTTTGGCGCGAATGCAAAACGGGCAGGTTCTCCAAGTGTAAATTTCTACGTTAGGGGACATCGGATTTTTCCACCATCACTATATTCTTGAATTCTAATCTTAACAAATCTTATTTAAATTTTTATATAATATTTTTAGCCATACTGCCGTAATGTTATTTTTTATACTTTTTTTGTTATACCCCTAAAAACAAAAAAGCACCCGTGCTTCAAGGAACGGAGACATTTTTCAGACAAGCAGCGCCTTGCACCAGCCTAGCGCTGCTGACCAACTTGCTTATTTCGTTTTTTGACCGAAGTCACGATTCCTGCACCAGTCAGAAGCAGTGCAATTACAGTACCTGGTTCTGGAATAGAAGTTGAGCTTCTGAGCGCTGTGGTCGTGTATATGTTAAAAGTCGGCACCGGACTCTGTATCGGTGCTGGTGTTGACACTGGCTGGACTATCGCTGCTGCTGGTGATGGTGATGCTAATGGTGTTGGCTCTGTCAATAGTGGTATCGGATCTGGTGTCACTACTGCTGCTGGTGATGGGCTTGGGCTTGGGCTTGGGCTTGGGCTTGGGCTTGGGCTTAGGCTTGGTGAGGCAACGATTGGGTCTGGTGTCGGTGCTGGTGAGGACACGATTGGGTCTGGTGTAGTTACTGGTGAGGCAGCGCTTCGGTCTGGTATCGGTGCTGGTGAGGCAACGATTGGGTCTGGTGCTGGTGAGGCTGTTGTTGCTGTGTCTGGTGCGGGGCTGACGCAGGCACTAGAAAAATTTCCCGGCCCGCACACGTCTACTGCGGTCGCCGGAGGAGCCGCAGCTAGGTAGTAGAACCCTGTCGCGACTGTGGCAGAGAGTCCAATTTTTAGTTTTGCCAGGAGCGTACACATAACTATTTAGTTAAACAGTGGTAAAATCGGATCATATCGGATGATGCAAGTAGTGCTCGATATAGGCACTGTGTGGACAACAGATTTGATGCTATTAGAATAACTTGACTTGGGAGCAAGCGGGCGCTTGTAAAGGTCTCTTTAGTGTTTGAGCCGATCGCCCAAATACTAGATTAACTTTATTTTATTTCACATTTGGTGAACATTCTGTGATTTACGCCGCTTTGCCACATTTTTTTGGGAATTTTGATTGACTAACAGCTATTACCGCCATCAGCAAACAGTATTTTTACCTGGAATAGTGCCTCCTCAAAGTAATGATTTAGGTTGGCTACAACTCACTCAATTACATTGTACTTTGCAATAACCCACTTTGACTACCATTCCATAGTCTTACAATCACTTAGGGTTTTATCTCAGTATATGTAAGTATTTTGACGGTTGTCAACTACTTAAAACTCATCTTTAAGTAATTACCGCAGGCAGAGGGCGTATTGAATGAGCTGAGCTAGTCGCTCGCGGAGTGTTTCCAGGCCTAGACCTTTGGCCGCGGAAATAAATACGGCTTGGGGAAACTCTTCTCGCGCCAGGGCGAGGGTATCCTCATCTACTGCGTCGATTTTGTTGAAGGCTACAAGGGCTGGCCCAGGGGTGACAGGCATATCTGTCAAAATATTCATGACCGATCGAATTTGGCTTTGCCACGCTGGATGAGAGAGATCGACTACGTGGAGCAAAGCATCGGCATCAGTCACTTCTTCGAGGGTGGCGCGAAAAGCATCGATCAAGGCGGGGGGTAGTTCCCGAATAAAACCCACTGTATCTGTCAGAACGATGGACAGCAGTTCCCCTGGGACTGAACTTTTAATGGTTAACCGTCTGGTGGTGGGGTCGAGGGTAGCAAATAACTGGTCCGCGGCGTACACTTCGGAATTGGTGAGCAGGTTGAGCAGAGTGGATTTGCCGGCGTTGGTGTAGCCGACGATGGCGACGGAGGGTACTTCGTGGTGGTGGCGATTTTGTCGCAGTCGGAAGCGGTGGGCTAGTAGTTGATTGACTTCTTGCTGCAATCGAGCAATGCGTTTGGCGATTGTCCGTCGTTCTGTTTCCAGTTTGGTTTCCCCAGGCCCTCTGGTACCGATGCCCCCACCTTGTCTGGACATTGCTTGACCGCGACCTCTGAGTCTGGGTAGGCTGTATTGTAGTTGAGCTAGTTCCACTTGCAATTGACCTTCGCTCGATCGCGCTCTTTGGGCGAAAATGTCGAGTATTACTTCTGTGCGATCAACTACGCGAATACCGATCTGAGTTTCTAGGTTCCGTATTTGTGCGGGGGAAAGGTCGCGATCGAATACTACGAGGTTAGCGCTAATTGTCTGAGCCGTCAGAGAAATCTCCTGAACTTTGCCTTCACCTACAACGGTTTGGGGATGGGGGCGCGATCGCTTTTGGCGCACTGTTTGCAGTACCTGACCCCCTGCACTGTCAACTAGCCTGGTAATTTCTGCTAGTCCATCCTCAAAATCTAGCAGGGTAATTTCCTGAGTCATGACACCTACTAGCAGCACTTTATCTTGATCGGCATCAACTTGTCTGGCGACAAATTCCCTTTCAAAATCCGCTTCGAGTCCTTCTACTAAATCCAGAAAATCTTGGTTGCTGAGGTCATCCAAATTCTGAGGTTCAGACACTTTCCAGGGAAAGTGTTGAGTTTTGATTTGTGAGTTTTCAATAGATGGTTTTTCTACCGGATTTGAACCTTCTTCTAACTCAGAAGTCAATACTGAAAAATCAAAAGTTGCTTGGTCTTTTTGAGGTATCAGGTGAGCTAGATAGGTTTCTTGGATGTAACCTGTTGCACCTCCACCCCGTCGCTGAAATCCTCCCCCTGTCAAAGTCAGCCACACTAGGGCATCCAAGCGCTGAATTGCCATAGCTGTCAGGGCTGCTTCGCTTGGTATTTCTGGCTTCAGGTGAGTGGCGATGCAGCGAATGCCGCTGAGACGACCTCCGCCGTAGCGGGGCAATTCTAGGGGCGGAATCTGGGTTTGGCGGGGAGTACCGACACCGACGCGAATTACTTGTCCGCGACGATTGATGTAGGTGCAGATGGGTTTGTCTATTTCGGTGCTGATGGCGGCGAGGCGCTGGGCAAATTCTGTCGTGGTCAGGCGATCGCCTGGAAGTCTCTGGTGGTAAAGCTTTTCGAGTTGTTTAAGCTGACTGGACTTTAAACCTTGAAGATTGCCGTAGATGGTTTCGATAACTTTTTCTCCCGATCGCTCTGTTTATCTAATTATTTTAGTGATGCTAAGGGCGATCGTGTTCTGTGTAGGATGGTGGAGGATGGTGGGCGATCGGGAAAACGGGCACCAGGAAGTGAAATGATACCACTTCCGGTTGTATCGGAATGATTTAACCGCGAAGGCGCGTTCGGCGAAGCCGTTCCCGTAGGGTAGGACGCGAAGGAAGAGAAGAGAGTGTTTAATAATTCCGCTGAAGATAGGATTTTATAGGAGTCCTGGCCGAGCAGGATAATTTGTTTTTGATACTCCCCACCGATGAATCGGGGGGATTCTTGATTAAGACCACAAAGGGACTTTCAAAGGCGTTAACAAAGCACCTCTACTGACTTCTTTGAG
>RDXH01000173.1 GCA_004292745.1 Oscillatoriales cyanobacterium
AAAAGATTGATCGCCCTTAAAAGATGTAGGCGACTCAAGTCGCAGCCACGTTCCTCCCCATGTCTAAAGCCAGGGGCTTCCCGCTCGTTTTTCGGTGATTCCTGGGTCCGATCGGTTTGTTGAAGCCATTGTCGCTTAAAATAGTTTTGGTACTTGGTCTGTTAATGAAAGCTCTTAGGATATTCCTAAAATGCAAGCACCTCTGGTTGTGAAAAAATCAACTAGGCTTTTATGGGGTTCAAAACCTTTACCTGATTGGCTTTGAGGCCTCTTGAACTGGCGAGGAGGTGCTTGCATTTTCACAAAACCTAGGCTGTGTAAGCTTTTGAGGGTTGCTATATGTCTCTGGTTAGTAGGTTTTTTGCCATAATTGCTATCTCCGGCTGCGTTGAGTGGTGGGGTGCTTGCAAAACTGGCCAGGAGGCCTTGCTATATAAGGGTTTCAGGAACCGCTGTGCACATACCTTTGATGCCGTTAGGCGTTGAGCACCCATGGGGCACGTATACTACAGTGCCGTCCGTACTTGTGCACATACCTTTGATGCCGTTAGGCGTTGAGCACCCGATGAATCCACCTTATCGCCGGGGTTAGCCACGTGCACATACCTTTGATGCCGTTAGGCGTTGAGCACGAATTATCTATTCGATTCAACTCGACATGGGTGACGTGCACATACCTTTGATGCCGTTAGGCGTTGAGCACTTCTTCAAATATTTAACAAATCTCAGCGAGAGAATTGTGCACATACCTTTGATGCCGTTAGGCGTTGAGCACCCGGTACTTATTTTCACGGCTTCTGGGAAGTGGTTTGGTGCACATACCTTTGATGCCGTTAGGCGTTGAGCACCCATAGACTTAATCCAACTGCCAGGAAAATACAGAGTGCACATACCTTTGATGCCGTTAGGCGTTGAGCACATTACACCTTGGTCTCGACAAGAAGTGTCAGGCGACGTGCACATACCTTTGATGCCGTTAGGCGTTGAGCACGAAGAACTAATTCGATCAACAGCGCTAGAGCTAAAGTGCACATACCTTTGATGCCGTTAGGCGTTGAGCACGTTTTGCAACAAATAAGCCAAACTAACTATTGGAAGTGCACATACCTTTGATGCCGTTAGGCGTTGAGCACGTGGTTGCAATCACAAACAAAACCAAATGTTTAGGATGTGCACATACCTTTGATGCCGTTAGGCGTTGAGCACGGCCGAATCGAAAAGTGCATCTCGGAATCCTAGTTGTGCACATACCTTTGATGCCGTTAGGCGTTGAGCACTAAAACCACCTAGAATTTGCCCCTGACAAGTATCTGATGTGCACATACCTTTGATGCCGTTAGGCGTTGAGCACATGCAAGTGACTCAATTATTGACAATAATTGCAGAAGTGCACATACCTTTGATGCCGTTAGGCGTTGAGCACCCAGACAACTGCATATTTTAGGCAGTCCACGAAGTGTGCACATACCTTTGATGCCGTTAGGCGTTGAGCACGAAGCTCTAATGGCTCGAATCGCTGCTTTGGAGTTAGTGCACATACCTTTGATGCCGTTAGGCGTTGAGCACACCCAGTTGAAGAAATTGATGACCCAATCCCATGTGCACATACCTTTGATGCCGTTAGGCGTTGAGCACATTTCTGTCTGCATCCAGGTAACGACTTGCGGTCGTGCACATACCTTTGATGCCGTTAGGCGTTGAGCACCAACTTTGTTGCCTTCCGGTTTCCATGATTTGTCGTGTGCACATACCTTTGATGCCGTTAGGCGTTGAGCACAATTTCTAGAAATCGCAGCGCCATTCTTACAAGAAGTGCACATACCTTTGATGCCGTTAGGCGTTGAGCACAAGCCAGAAAACCAGCGCGCAACCAATTATTATCGTGCACATACCTTTGATGCCGTTAGGCGTTGAGCACATGCCAACCAACAACAGGGTAAAAGTAAAAAACGGGTTACGGTGCACATACCTTTGATGCCGTTAGGCGTTGAGCACCGTTTATTTCAACACTTGCTAGCGCAAAAGCTAAGTCGTGCACATACCTTTGATGCCGTTAGGCGTTGAGCACCCAAAAAGCCTTACTACTGGGAAAAGAATGATTGTGTGCACATACCTTTGATGCCGTTAGGCGTTGAGCACGATTCTTAACCTTAAAAATCCATGCCCCTGTGTTGTGCACATACCTTTGATGCCGTTAGGCGTTGAGCACAAATACGCGCTTAGCGTTGTAGATTTAATTGTTCCGGTACGCCTCTAATCGTTTAAAAACTCGACATTGGTGGACAAAGAGGCATAACTGTTACCATCAAAGCGGTGAACCGCGCGGCAGTGCTTCCAACGAATACTCTGCAAGCGCACATGAGCCACAGTCAAATCAAATGCACCGCTGGTGGCACTAATACACGACCAGTATAACCCGCACTCTGGTAACGGGCGATCGCCTCTGTGGCGATGGAACTAGCTTTTTCACTCTCAATCAAAGCTACACAAGCACCACCAAAACCTCCCCCTGTCAACCTAGCACCGAATACTCCGGGAGTTTCCTGCAATATTTCCACTAGGGTGTCTACTGATGGCACCGAAAGTTCATAGTCATCGCGCAAGCTAGCGTGAGAATCATTCATCAATTGTCCAAAAACTTTTGCTGGTAGTGGCTTAAAAGCTTCGATTACCCGATTATTTTCAGTAACAATGTAGCGCGCTCGCTTTCTCAGGGGTTGGGGTAATACTTCCACGGCTTGCGAGTCTTCGATATCTCTGAGGGCTTTAACACCCAACATTTGGGCGGCTGCTTCGCACTCTACCCGTCGCTGATTGTAGAGGCTACCAGCAGGCTTGTGGGTTGCGTCGCTGTCAAGGACTAAAATTTCTGTGTTTTTGGGAAATCGTAATTTACGGCGATTCAGGCTGCGAGTATCAATAAATAGCATGGAGTTGGTGTCAGCTAAACTGGCTGCCATTTGATCCATAATGCCACAGTTAAAACCTACATATCGGATTTCGGCTAGCTGTGCGATTTGAGCTAGTCGCACATCATCTAAGGGGATGTTCAAGAGTGTACGTAGCCCTCGGAGAGTTGCTATTTCTAAAGCAGCGCTGCTGGACAAACCGACTCCGATGGGCACATTGGAGGTAATATAAAGATTGAGTGGCGGTATTTTGTATCCCTCTTTTTCTACCAGTCGGATGCAGCCGCAGATATAACTGACGAATTTTTGGGGTATAGTATCATCGTCGGAAAAATTTATGAGTTCGTCAAATTCTGCTGAATAGAAATGATGTTTGTGGTCGTTGCTCAGGCCGATTTGTACTGTGGCGCGCTGGGGAATTGCAGTAGGAATTACAAATCCTTCGTTGTAGTCTGTGTGTTCGCCCAGTAGGTTTACTCTTCCGGGGGCGCTAGCTTGGGTTTTGGGTAATGTACCAAATACTCGTTGGAATTTCATGGTTGAGAAGAAGGAAGAAGGAATAAAAAATAGCTTTCTGTGTATTTATGACTGCTATATGGTGAAGAAAGGAAATCACTAATTGAGAAGAAATAACTTTATTTGTTGTGGTTGATTTTTTGGCATTGTCTATTTGCTGTTGATTGCATATCTGTTAAGAAAAATAAGTGGCATTGGTTTGGTGCAAAATATCTTGATTTGTGATACAATTATAAACTATCTTTGCTAAGATTTCCAAAAATGCGATCGCCTACCCCCCGGAAACAGTTTGCTCAACATTGGCTCAAAAGCGAGAAAGCCTTAGATAAGATTGTCAAAGCGGCGAATTTGTCGGGTTCGCGGGTGCTGGAAATCGGGCCTGGTACGGGGATTCTGACTCGGCGCTTGCTGGCTGAGGCTGAGTCTGTTGTGGCGGTGGAAATCGATCGCGATTTGTGCCAACGCCTAGCTAAGCAACTTGGTAAGGCTGACAACTTTTTGCTGCTCCAAGGCGACATACTAGAAATGGATTTAGACAACCAACTGGTGGCTTTTCCCAAATTTCAAAATCCCCATAAAGTTGTTGCCAATATTCCTTACAATATTACTGGTCCGATTCTGCAAAAACTACTAGGAACCATATCTGTTCCGGTGCCGAAACCCTTCGAGGCGATCGTACTTTTAGTGCAGAAAGAAGTGGCCCAAAGACTTTATGCAAAAGCTGGTTCCAGAGCTTTTGGTGCTTTGTCGGTGCGGGTACAATACTTAGCGGAATGCGAGTTAATTTGCGATGTCCCTTCTAAAGACTTTTTTCCGCCACCAAAGGTGGATTCTGCTGTGGTGCGGCTGGTTCCGAGATTAATAGAAACGCCGGCGGTTAATCCGCGCCATTTAGAGAATTTGATTAAATTGGGATTTGGGAGCAAGCGTAAGATGCTGCGAAATAATTTGAAAGGGGCTGTGGATTTAGATAAATTGGTTCAATTGCTAGAAGGGTTACAGATAAATCCTGAATCTCGCGCGGAAGATTTAAGCGTGGAGCAATGGGTCAATTTGAGTAATCATATTATTTCTGAGGTGGGAAGTTAAGGATTTTGCTAGCACCCAGACTTGTTTACAGTGGCGGGGATCTGGGTATTCTGTTTTTTTAGGCTTGGGTAACTTATGGTGAGCGTCCTCCTCATGGGGATCGAAAAATAGGCGATCGCAATTAGAGAATCTCAGAGCAGGTCAAACCACACTAACCAGCTCTGCCAGAGGTAGCAGTGGCCGTGAGGAATCAACGACGCGCAACTCAAAACAAATTTCCCAGAATTCGAGCATAATATTTCCTTTGAGTTATGAGAAAATGGACTCTGACTGGTGTCAATTAATTTCAACCACGGGTTTATTTCACCCTTGGCTTAATTACCTATGCGTTCATATTCTCTGCTAGCTTCAGCAAAAATCAATCTCTATTTAGAAATCATAGGCGATCGCCCAGATGGATATCACGAACTGGCGATGGTACTTCAAAGTATAGATTTAACAGATCGCATAGACTTGCGGGCGATCGGTACAGACACAATTCGCGTGCGTTGCGATCACCCCCAAGTCCCTCCTGATAAGAATAACCTAGCCTACCGGGCAGCGGATTTGTTAGCGAAGCAATTCCCCGATGCTTTGGCAAAATATGGCGGTGTGGAAATTTCCATTCACAAGCAGATTCCAGTGGCGGCGGGGCTCGCTGGGGGTTCGGCAAATGCGGCGGCGGTGTTAGTCGGGATAGATTTGTTGTGGCAATTGGGACTCACTCAGTCGGAGTTGCAAGAGTTGGGGGGAACCTTGGGATCTGATGTGCCTTTTTGTATTACCGGGGGTACGGCTTTGGCCACGGGGCGCGGCGATAAACTCTCGCCCTTGCCTGATGTTGGACCTTTGTATGTGGTGTTGGCGAAGTTTAGGAATCTCAGTATTTCTACAGCTTGGTCCTATCAAACTTATCGCCAACAGTTCAGTAGTTCCTATTGTGAACCGGAGGATTTGGATTGTCGGCGGGAACGGCTGCATTCGGGCCCAATGGTGGGAGCAATTGCTCAAAAAGATCGATCGAAAATTGGTCAATTGCTGCACAATGATTTGGAAAAAGTCGCTCTACCTGTGTACCCCCAGGTGTTGCAGTTGCGACAAGCTTTTGAGTCGGCGGGAGCTTTGGGAACGATGATGTCCGGTTCCGGGCCCACGGTGTTTGCATTGGCGCAGTCTCAAGAAAGAGCACAGGAAATTCAGGAGCGGGTAAAAAGTGCGATCGGCTCTCCAGATTTGGATTTTTGGGTAGCAAAGTTTAGCAATACCGGGATTCGGATTGTTTCGGAAGGAAATGATTTGAAACCCTAGGTGAACCCCGACGGAGGCTGATGGATTTCCTGAAAACCAGGAGTCTAATCAGCTTAAAAAACTGGTAACATGGAACAAAACACTGATTTGAATTTTGGTCAATTAACCCTAAATCTCAAATCTTAAATCACAAATCTCAAATCAAAATGCCTGATTTAACTAATTCTAATTCTAGTTCTAATTCTAGTGCTGCATCTCCAAGTTCTACTCAGGATGCTTTGCCGGCATCGCCTCAGCCACCAACGGTGTTGCGTTGCTTGACTGGTTCGCTGATGGCGGGAGGTTTTGCGGCAGCTTTGTATGCGCTTACTTTGTCGATCGCCCAAACCTTTGCTAACAAGCCAATTCATTCTGACAATGTGACTGTAATTAACATTGCCGCGGCTGTGCGGACTTTGGTCATGGGAATTGTGGCCTTGGGCGCTGGTGTTTTTGGTTTTGCGGCTGTGGGTTTGATGGCGCTAACTTTGCAGCTTTTGATTCAAAAATTTGTGAATAAATCTACAGTTTAAAACAGTTTACTGAGATATATTTTCGTAGGTGGCATGAACTAAACAGCCAAATCAAAACCATGGAATTATTTACGATCGGTCACTCAAATCTGAGTATTGAAGCGTTTATTTTACTGCTGCAAAAACATGGAATTACGGCAGTTGCAGATGTGCGTTCCCAGCCTTTTAGTCGTTATTTACCCCATTTTAATCAATCGGAAATTAAAGCATCCCTGTCTGCTGCCAACATTCAATACGTTTTTTTAGGTAAAGAGTTGGGCGCGAGACCGGAAGATTTAAGCTGTTACGATCTTAGCGGTAAAGCTTTATACCAACGGATTGCCGCCACTCCTCTATTCTCCGAAGGAATTCAGCGCTTACTCAAAGGTGCAGCCCATTATAAAATAAGTTTAATGTGTGCGGAAAAAGACCCGATTACTTGTCATCGGACTATTTTAGTTTGCCACAAGCTTAAAGACTTCAATGTGCAGATTAATCACATTCTGTCCGATGGCAATTTAGAATACCATCAGGATTTAGAAGCCAGACTTCTCCACAAGTTTAACAAGGGCAAAACAAATAATGAACCAATTCAATTAAGCTTGTTTGAATTACCACCAGATAGTAAAAATGAAATCGTTGATTTAGAATCAGCATATTATCGTCACGGATTGGAAATCGCTTATGTCACAAAAGAAAGCAATTAATTTATTTACAATTGGTTTTACTCAAAAAAGTGCTGAGGAGTTTTTTGGGACTTTGATGCAAGCGGGAGTCCGCAGGGTGATTGATACGCGACTCAATAATGTATCGCAGTTAGCAGGTTTTGCTAAGCGGAAAGATTTAGAATATTTTCTGCGAACCATTGGTAACATTGAGTATGTTCATGTGCTGGATTTAGCGCCTACTCAAGATATTTTGGATGATTATAAAAAGAAACAGGGAGATTGGGATGTTTATGAACAGAAGTTTTTGGGCTTAATGGGCGATCGACAAATAGAACAAAAGGTTTCGCCGGATATTATGGATTGTGCCTGTCTGCTTTGTAGCGAACCAAAACCCCATAATTGTCACCGTCGCTTAGTTGCTGAATATCTCAAGGATAAGTGGAAAAATGTCAAGATTAATCATCTTTAAAAAGTGCGGTATCTCACAAAAAAATCTCAAATCTAAAATCGAATGACTAGGATAATTTGTCTCGCTAATTCCTGGAAACGGGGCGAAAGGTGCATCGCCGGAATTAATGAACTTCAAGGTAAGTGGGTTCGCCCAATTTCCGACTTACCAGATGGTCAAATTCCTAAAGAAATCCGGCAGATAAATAGACTTGAACCGGCATTATTGGATGTTCTAGACATTCCTTTGGCGAAGACGGGGCCGGACTTTGGTTTTGAGTCGGAAAATCTGTCGATTTTACCGGGAAAATGGCGACAAGTAGGGAAAGTTCCGCCAGCATATTTGTTGAAATATTGCAACAATCACGAATATATTTTGCACAACGATCTGCGATATGTTACAGTGGAGTATATGCAGTCTTTGCCAAAAGGCGATCGCCTGACTTTGCAATTAGTCAAAGTAGTAAAATTTACCGTAAAAAAGCTAACTCAAAGATTTGAAGGTGGTAATAAATGGGAAGGATGTATTGTCACCAAATACAACCAAAAATTGACTGCTACAATTACCGATCCGGTCTTTATTAGAAAGTTAGAATTGGGATATCGACCGCAAAAAGCTTGTTTGGTTACGGTGAGTTTGAGTATGCCTTGGCGGCCCGATGATTGGGAGGGAGATGACCCTTGTTGGAAGTTGATTGCCGGTGTGATAGAGTTGCCGGAAGATATTGTTGATGATGAAGTTTTGTTTTGACCAAAATGGCGATCCAGGCTTAAATATTGTGAAATTTGCAGATTGTGTGCTATAGTTGTGCCGGACTTTACATATCAAAAAAGGGTGCTTTTTTATGAAAGCAGAATTTTATTATGACCGTTATAGATATACTTGCAGTTTAGTTCAAATGAATTTTACCCAAGAATTAAAAATTAAAAATCATCAAGGCTTTGTATTAGCAGTTAAGCAAGGCTCAAAAATGGGAATTTTGGGCAAAACTCGTGAAACTGCTAAAAAAGTTGATGTCAGTCAATCTCATTTTTATAATGTAATTAAAGCGGCCATGAATGCTCTAGAATTAGAAGCTAGAGATGAGTTAATTTTAGAAAAAAATCGGACGCTTGCTGAAGCAGAGGCAAAGATTCAGGAGCAAGACAGAGAAATTAGGGTACTGAATGAACAGCTAAGAATACTCCGAGAAGAACTCGAACAGTTGTCAGCACAAAAGCAGGAATTAGCGATGCAGATGATAGACGAGGAAATCCGAGAAAGTGAACTTAGTTAAGCAGAAGTAGATGAATTTTTTGGCTAGTAATAATTTTAGTAATATCAAGACCGTTGGCATCTCATTCATTCTTCGATTTTCTAACTCTGGGAACTTTTGGCCCTATAAAGATTAAATAATTCCGATAAAGCCAGAATAGAGCTAATCCTATCATCACAACAACTGAGGGCAATAATCACCTGGATTAGAAATTAAATTGTTTAAAATTCCTAATTGTTGCAACAATGGAGAAGACAAGCTAACTGGTAAAGAAATCGGTCCGCACGAAGAACGATTGTCTTTGATATAGACAATTCCAAAATAAGACTGAACGCCTAATTGTTTAGATAAAGCTACCTGAACAGCCAGCGGATTGTTATTATAAGTGGCAACTTTTATCCCATATAAATAATTGTTTGTTTCTGCCACGGAAAAGCCAACAGATTTCAAAATACTAGCCGCAGAACTAGGTGTTTGGGGCTGTGGAAATGAGAGCGCGCCGAAAGAGTTAGTAAATCCAGAGCCTTCTAAATATTCCGAATTTTTGTGTTTGTTCAGATAACTAATATATTGTGTAGCTTCACTTTCTTTAGCTTTGTTGATTAATCTGAGGAAAATAGGCAAAGCAATAGCCGATAATATCCCAATGATAAATATCACAACCAACAATTCAATCAAAGTGAAGGCTTTATCACAAGAATTTAATTTTATCATAGGGTGGGTGTCTTTCTCGCGATTAAAAGGTCGATGGACAACAGACATAATTGACATCCTAAAGCAAAATCGAGAATTATTTAACTAACCATCAACCATTTCCCTGCAATTCTCGCCAAGTCTTGGGAAACTCAGCTTTATTTTGACAGATAACCGGCAACCAGCTAACACCGGGAATTTTCTCATCATATTTATCTTTTAGATCCTTCCGGGCTTCTCTCACCGAAACATAAAAAGATTTGCCACCAACAAAGGCTTGGAGAAAAATTCTCAGAAACTCCTGGGCGATCGCATCCGGCACCAGTTCTCGCATCACGATAATTTGAGGGATATCTAAATGGGCTAATTGCTTCGCCAATCCCAAACCATCGCAAGAGTTAAAGATTGCTATTTCCAAACCCTTTTGAATAGCTATTTTCAAGGAATCTTTTAACTGTTCTACAGTTAAATTATCTGTATCATTGATACAAATCACCCCCGTACTGCCATCTACTTCGCTCTCACTGTGACCCGAAAAAGACAAGATATCCCAGCCTGTTTGATCTGTAAGATATTGCTCAAGTAGCTGGCGACTTGGTTT
>RDXH01000174.1 GCA_004292745.1 Oscillatoriales cyanobacterium
CGAAACCGCAGGTTCAAACGGTTCATCATAATCAATAACTGTGCCGCGCAAAGGATATAGAAAAGTATTTTTCATGGTTTCATTTACCAAATTTAGATAGCTAATGAATGCTCGATATCCATCCAATTCTGTTTGTTCTTCGGAAGTTAGATTTGATGCTTGTTGTTGAGCTGTTAAAGTTTGAATTCGTTCCTGGGTTTGAATGGAAGCGCTGAATATTAAGAGTCCGTTGACTAATTCAATGTGGACAGAACCTTCGCTGGGCAAGCTGTTGGGTAAGTGAGGCAGTTTGAGGGGTAAATTAGCAATCATGGCATTAATTGGCTATATTTGATGTTGATTTTTCAATTATACCGATCGCTCTGTTGAATTTGACCGTTGTTGCCATGCTGAAATTATAGGCCGATCGCACTTTCGGACAATAAGCGCGATCGCCCTTTGGGATTCGGGATGGGAAAGGCGATCGCACTTTCGGACAATAAGGGCGATCGCACTTTGACCACTCCTCATAGATGCCGACACTGAAAGTAGTATCGCACTTTGGGAAAATAAGGGCGATCGCTAAACCTAGCTTATGCAAAAACTAATCAATACCAATTAATTGTTGCATTGCGATCGACATTATAACCCTGAGCGTTCATAGTATTGTACATACTGTCAGTCATTTTGTCATTGAAGTTCATGTGATTCATCAAGCCGACAACAGATTCAGATTCATGATCAAGGCCTAGAGTATGACCTATTTCGTGCATCGTTAGGCGCACTAGCAGATTATTATTTACCATCCTGGAAAAATCATTGGGATTAAATCGAATATTATTGTGATAATCAACTCCATTTATGTCAACAGATGGTCCTGGAAAGTTTGTTCGATAACCGACAGAAGATTCTTGATTAGTTTCGGCAACATTATAATATCCGCCTTTAGAATTGTAATTGTAAGTAGTTAGAGCCTTCACAACTGAAATCTTCAGAACTCCGCTAGAGTCTTTATCTTTAGTGATTATTCTCTCCCAATTTTGGGCGGCTTTTTCCATCTGGTTCATTTCTGATTGACTGAAGCCTCCTTTGGGATAGGAGAGTTGGATATCGATACGTGGATTCCCAACTTTTTCCCAAGATAAATCGAATCTAGCATCGCCACCGCCTTCATACTGGTGGAAGTGCATATAGTATCGACCAGCAGGCAATTGAGAAGTAAATTCTTTGGCCGAGTAAGCTTGTGTCCACTGATTTGCAGAAGTGATATCATACCGCTGACCTGTACTTTGATTTATCGCAAGTAGTTGGAATCCATCATCACCCTGTACCTGAAACTTATAAGGACTGCCATCAAAATCAGCCTGGGTGAAGGCTCGCATCGCAAAAAAGTCATGGGGTAAACGATTTCCATCTCCATTCGGAGCACCTTGACCCCAATTTACGTTGATGCCTTTTTTGCCGTCATTGCGGGTATTAGAACCCAAATTAATCTCGCCGATCGCATTTAGACTGTTGATGTCTCCTTCCCAGAAGTTTGTTGGTGGAGCACTACCTTGACTGCTGTTCCATGAGTAGACTGTCGATTTCCATTGCTGGGTGAAATCAACTGGATCTCGGAATTTTGTTGTGACTGGGGTAATACTAAAATTAACCGCCGCCCCTCCAGTTCGTTCGTAGTATTCTACTGCAATTGGAACAGTACCGCCGTTCGATCGGAAATAGCCGGAATTTGTCGCAAATGGCTGATCGAACCACCGATTGATAACAGATTCGTTTCCTACCTTCACTCGTATGCCATCATCAGCTTGAACTTTAATCTGGTACAAACCAGGATCGAGAGAACGCTGAGTTGTCATCCGAGCCGAAAAATTATCTGAGGGGGTATTATTGTTAGGAGCAGCAGTACCCCAGTTGCGAGAAAAACTTTGCCTACCATCTCCCAAATTTTCAACAAAGACAGGATTGCCTGCTAAATCCCTATTGTTAAAATATTCAGCTTTCCAATTATTGGCAGGAACTTGAGTTTGTAGAGTCGTAAGCGTTAGGTTCACCTGATAGTTGGTGCTGGCATTGAGATAGGGATAAACTAGAATAAAGTATTCGCCTGCATTGAGTGTTCTCGTGATGGATTCTGGTGAAGAACCACCCTTAGCGGAACCCTCGATCACGTTACCATTTTTGTCTAGCAATTGCAGGTCTGCATCTGCTTGTAAACCATTTAGAGTCACGTTAACTTGACGGGTATTATTCAAGGCAAACCTATAATAGTCCTTGAGGTCACCACCTCCAATTGAGCCTCCTTTATTGCTACTCTCAACAGGAGTATTTTCTCCAAACCACGCATTAAACGCCTGAGCGGTATTCAAGGTGTCATTTCCATCATTTAACTGCTTCTCTACTAGATATTGGTGTCCATCTAATAGAACAGTCGCACTATCATCCTCACTCTTCAACCCCTGAAGCTCACCCTCACTCAACACCTTCCCCTGAACGATCGCCCCAAAAATCGCTCCCTCATCACCCGGTGAATCCGTAACATTCAACCGCGCATCAACAGAGTGCCCGATTTCTTCCAGCAACACATCCGCAACCGCCCCCAAATTCCCCCCAGCCAATAATCCATTCTTCAGCTAAGGCTTTCGCAGCCGCAGCATCCCAGTTTTCCCCAAAAGCCACATTCAGCTTAGCTGCGAAATCTGGCCCGGCCGCAAACTTACTCAAATCCCCATACACCTCGGACATCGCCTCACCTGTTAGCAAATCGACAGAGCTATCCGGTAAACTGCTGTTGGAGTCGGTGCTAACTGCACTAGCCATCCGGGTTAGCGAAGCGTCAGGCAAAATGATATTGTCATAGGCTTCAGCCGTTAAAGTCGGGAGATTAACTTCCTGACCGACACCCCCGGTTAGCACGCGGTTAGCATCTAGCTGCGGGATAATAGCCTTAGTCGGTTCTAGGCGGGCATTCCAAGGTGCGATCGCACTTTCGTTATTAAATTCAGGCGTAAAAAAATTAGACACGTTATTTCCTCGTGTTGATTAGAGACAAGTACATAGACTTGCCCTGTGTTTGCTTAGATTAAATAAACAAATTGTTATCAAAGCCGATCGGCCGATCGCCCTGATACACATTTAGCCCCGATGAACCGCAAAAGTAGCGGGACTTCTCAAGCTCTATTTATCTATCAGGCTCAGTCCCCAAGTTTTATGCAAAATACTGGTTTTTTGTTACAAAACTTTATCCAGCGCCGTCTGACGTTCGCAGATATTAGCTTTGAGGTTCGTTGCAGCGATCGCACCCATTACTGATTCTGAGTATTCCTAGTGGGTTTCACACCGCATCAAAAAAAACTTAACTAAACATAACATTTACAACCATACAGTATGTGAATCCAAAAGTCAACTAACAAACGCTAGCAATTTCGGTTATGCTATCGTTAGTCACATTTCAACACACCCGACTATGGTACCAAAAGAAGACTTATTTACCGAAGCCGCGAAAAACTGGGACTTAGAAAGGCTCTACCAAGCTTTTGCAGAAGCTAAACGGCAAATCTCACCCCGATCGCGCCAGGGACTTACAGAAACATAAAAACTCTACCTCCGAGGATTGCTTTCCGGTTGCAGTCCCGCCGAAATCGCTAGAAAAATGTTTCAGACTCCCAAAAGTGCAGAGGTTTATTTATGTAAAATTTTATACCAATATGTAAAAAAACTCGCTGATGTACCTAACGAACCTGTAGGAAATTGGCGCAATATTTGCGATCGGCTACAGCAAGCCGGATATAAAACTCAGTCGTCTGTGAAAGCTAAATTAAGTAGTTCTTTACCGATCGATGCTTTAGTAAAAATAGTTGATATGGGTTTTGAAAATCAAAATACACTAACAATAGATATCAACATTCGACTAGAATTCCCCTCAACTTCAGAGACTCCAAAAACAGAAGACTTGGATAAAAAAGATTAGATGTGCGATGCCCCTAAACTAACTAATCTCACTAAAGTGCGATCTGATTAATTTTATCAAGGTGGTATCAGCTTAATCTGGTGGTTTATCTATAACTCGCTCTTTCCAGTATCCTGGTTCTCGATTGCAGTGCATTACAGCAACAATTAAAATAAAATCATCCTCTATTGTGTAGAGGATTCCATAAGGAAACTTTCGAGTTAAGCAACGGCGAATATCTTCATCAACTATTGGCCAACGAGTTGGAGATTCGACAAGACGGAATATAGCATCTTCAACAACGTTAATAAAAGCTTGCGCTAACTCAACTCGACGCTCTGTATAAAATTGGACAGCTTGAGCATATTCAGTTAATGCTGCCGGGTGAAAAACGTACCTCATTGTGCTATAATCCGCCTAATCTGAGCTAACGCTTCTTCTCCTGGAATTGGCTCAACGACACCGCTTCGGATTTCGTCGCGACGCTGCTTAGCTTCCGCAGTCCACAACTTTTGAACTGTTCCGTCTATATCAAATTCAAGACTCTCAACTAGCCTCTCATCCCAAACTAAAATTGCTCAATAGTTAAGTTGAAAAGGAGGAACATTGTACAATCTTGTTTGATTATAGCCGATCGCGCGATCGAGAGTAAAACAGAATTTTCCAAACACCCTAAGCAACGCCATAGCTCGTAAATGGTCTTGCATAGGGAGGTTGAAGCCCCAAAACAATATCCTCCCGCGCCACACCCATCAGCACCAACTCCTCACCAATCAGTTCATCAGTTTGATTGCGTTGAATCCAGACTTTTTCATTGCGGATATCTAAGTGAATCGGGCAACTATAAATCCGATTGTGACCGTCCCAACCTAAATCTAATATCTGATAATGGTCATGTTCGGTGTCAAATAATACCTGGATTTCAATGTCGCCATTAATGGGTTTAGTCTTGCTATATTCCATCAGGAAAGTGCGAACAATCTGCCGATATTTAGCTAATCGATCCATTCCACAATCACCTCATTAGTAGGGTCATATACCAACAACTTCAAATCGTACTCAGCGATCGCCGCTTGTGGCAAAGCACGACAGAAAAATGAATTATAGGCTGCGATCGGAACTGCCAAATAGAGCGATCGATCTGGCTCCAGACTCCTGAGTGCTAGTCGATAATTCAGAAATTGACCGAGGGCTAAGTGGAAATCAAACATGGCTGATTCACTCAGAAAGCTTTTAACCTCGACTGCAATCTTCTGTAAACCTCGCTCTGCAACTAGAAGCTGTTCCGCTCCCAAGTCAATCCTGAGTCGATCGTCTTCACTAAATTTTAGCTTCAGCGGATCGTGGGTAATCTCCCAATTATCCTTCAATAGAGCAGATTTCACAGACTCATGGAAAACATCCCTAGCCGACATAGACTTTACTCAAAGACCTTGTTTCTATTCTATCCCAACCCAATCTTCTCATACCTAAAAGCGATGCCACTTACAACAACCCCTTAGCTCGCATTTTCACGAAAAATGGTGAAGGCGAAAGCAGAGATTTTTCCTGTTGTACCTGCTCCCATTCTGCACGAATTTCCTGCTCAATTTCAGCTTGAAAGTCGAAGTAATAACCCATCGCTGCATGAGCCTCCGACTGCATCAAATAAGGATGCTGGCGGCACATTTCTTCCACTGACAAACCATAAGCTAGATAATCCATCACAATCTGAGCAACCCGCACGCGGGGTATCCGCTGCAACCGTGCGGGTTGACCCGCTACTTTCTCGATATGAGGATAAATTATTGATAGCATAATGATATCCCAAACTAAAATCGCTCAATAGTTAAGTACAATCTTGTTTGATTATAGCCTAAGAAATTAGGAGACTGCACGTGCCGTGTCCCTACAATATTATTTTGGATTAGGGACACTCCAAGAGCCGTCTCCTCTATCCTGACGGTGCAACCGGAATTGATATCATTCACCATCCACCGCCCCTACATAAGCCGATCGCGCTTTCGATCGAGCTTAACTAAAAATGCACCGGAAACATCCGCCAGAATACTGATAATCCGATACAAAGCCACCGCACTCAGAATTATACCCGTAGAAAAGCGATCGTCCAGTAGCGCGATCGCCGTAGCTTCAAATACTCCCATTCCCCCCGGTGCACCAGGGACAACTAAACCCACCACAAAGGCAAAACAAAAAGCACCAAATAAGTTCGGAATATCATTAAAATTCACCGGATTTAAAGCCATCACAGTCAACACAAAACCGCTTCCCCGCAATCCGATAAAACACATTTGTCCAATTAACGGTACTAAAGGATAGCGTTTAATAGGTAAATTTATTTTGTGTCCAGACTTGACACTCGATTTTATTTTCGCTAGATTGGAGCTAGACTCTGTAGGAAAATTCATTCCCTCAGCCGCAGATTCCCCAGAATTTAAATTTTTCCCATCCTGCTTCTTTAACTTCAACTTCTCTACAAATAGGACGAT
The DNA here is from genome assembly GCA_004292745.1 of Oscillatoriales cyanobacterium. Taxonomy (GTDB): domain Bacteria; phylum Cyanobacteriota; class Cyanobacteriia; order Cyanobacteriales; family Microcoleaceae; genus Microcoleus; species Microcoleus anatoxicus. The sequence goes on from RDXH01000174.1 coordinate 6,418, forward strand.
GGGATTCAGAATTCGCGGATGAATCGCCGTAAAAATAGCAGCACCAGCCACAATCCGCAAAAACCAATTAATTTTATCAAAACATAGCAAGCCAATCAAAATACCTGCCGCAGCCATCAGCAAAGGTTCTAACAACACGCTGAGAGTCGCAACTTGCGGCGAAATACCAGCCTTTTTGGCATCCAATATCCTACCCCAAAAATGCCAAATATTTCCCGGTAAATACTTAGCAATATTAGTTTTGAGAAAAACTTGAATCGCCCAAGCCGCATTTACACGTTGACGAAATTCCCGCAAAATCAACATCCACACCCAGCCGACAAAAATTAGCGAAAATAAAGTGCTGCCAAGGGCGATCGCCAATAATGGAAAACTTCTAGCCGCAATTCGGATATTCGCCACTTCTTGCCAGTGAGTGACAAAAGCTTGGGCGATAAATAAAAACGTCCCGCCCAAAATACAATAGCGTAAATAAGGTTTGAGACGCGATTTTGCAACCTGCAAAAAGTTCTGAATTAGACGTAAATTTTTGTTTCCCATTTTCTGATAAGTAAGTCCACCTAATTAAATGCAATATCCAAACCGCTCAAAAGCTTACTGGCTTGCTATTCTTCCTTCTGCCTGAATTTCCCCCCTTGGGGGGGGCTAGGGGGGGTGAATTCCTTCTTGCTTCTACTTACCAATTTTGAATTTGGGATTATTGATTTCTTAACCACAATCTCATGTTTTAAATTTAAAATTTAGATCGATCGCATTTATACGGAGTATCTTTCTATGCCTGGTCCGAGTCCTGACGGTCTTTCCTATCTTTTAGATAATAGCCCCAATAGTTTCACTTTAACACCGGGCTTTTTAACTCCTTACCCAAATGGACTATTTGCTCTCGGCGGCAACGATTTTGTAGTCGGTGCGTCAGATGCCGATCGCCTCAGCGGTGATGACGGTAACGACAAACTCATCGGTGGAGCCAATTCCGACACACTCTTCGGTGGTGCCGACAATGACTTCCTCAACGGCGGTATCGGTAACGACATCCTCTTCGGCGACTCCGGTAATGATACCTTGCAGGGAGGTAAAGGAGCTGACTTACTCAACGGCGGTAAAGGTGCCGACGTTTTGATCGGCGATGGCGGCAAAGATACCCTGACAGGAGGGTTGGGCTCCGATACCTTTGTCTTTCACACCGATTCCGCAGTCATGGATTTGATGGCGGCAGACATAATTACTGATTTTAATAGTTCAGTGGATGCGATCGGACTCACTGACAATCTTACCGAAGCAGACTTAATCCTCGAACAACAGGCGATCGGCCCTCGTACTTCCGATACCATAATTAAAATTCGCCAATCCGGCGCTATTCTAGGCGTAGTTACCAACAAATTGCCACAAGATCTGACTGGTAAATTCATCTCTGCAACTCCGGTATTGAGCAACCAACTCAGCCAAGCCCGCGACATCGGCATTCTCAGCAGCCCTCAAACAATTACAGACTCGGTTAGCAACGCTCAACCAGAGGATATTTACCGCTTTAGCTTATCACTAACTAGCGACTTCAGCTTAAATCTCAATGGTTTGAATACCGATGTTGGCCTCACCGTAATCAAAGATATTAATGGCGACAATTCTGTGGACTTCACAGATATTATTGCCTCTGCTCAAGACTCTAGTTTATTATCCAAATCCATACAACTAAACGCTTTAACACCAGGAACTTACTACGTGCGAGTTTCTCAATCCCAAGGCAATACAAACTTTACCCTAAATCTGTCTGCAACACCTACAACTGTTTCTATAAATAATGTTAGCAACTTAGAAGGTTTTGACTCTCGTTTTGGATTTGGTTTAGTCAATGCCGCCGCCGCCGTTGCTAAAGCCCGAAACAGTCCAACTTTTCCTGATGTTCCAGACTTGGGTGGGGACGAGTGGGGCAGAGACTTAATTAAAGCCCCAGAAGTTTGGGCCCAAGGGTTAACTGGAGACGGCATTGTGGTAGCAGTGATTGACAGCGGAGTTGACTATAATCACCCAGATTTGACCGGGAATATTTGGAGTAATAATGGGGAAAACGGCATTGATTCCCAGGGTCGAAATAAAGCTAATAACGGGATTGATGATGATGGGAATGGCTTAGTGGACGATTTCCGCGGATGGGATTTTGTCAACAACGATAATGACCCCATGGATGATAACAATCACGGCACTCATATAGCGGGTTTAGTAGCTGCGAAAAAGGATGGAGTGGGGATGACAGGTGTGGCTCCCACTGCCAAAATTATGCCTTTGAAAATACTTGATAGATCCGGTTCGGGAAGGATTAGGGATGAAATTGCTGCGATTAATTATGCAGTTGCTAATGGGGCGAAGATAGTTAATGTAAGTTTGGGTGGCTTACAGTTGAACGAACCAGAATTGAATGCGATTCGAGCGGCGGAAGCTAAGGGCGTAACAGTGATTTCTGCTGCGGGAAATGATGCTCGTCCCCAGGCAGATTATCCGGCTAGGTTTGCTAATGAGGCTGGAATTGCTGTCGGTGCCATTCAGCGGAACAAGCAGTTTGCTAATTATTCTAACCGGGCTGGAACTGAATTAATTGATTATTTTATTGCTCCCGGAGGTGACGGTGGTAAAGCCGATTCAGGGGATATTTATTCCACCGTACCCCTGTCCGTACCGGGCATTCCTTATCGTTATGTCGCCGGTACTTCCATGGCTGTGCCCCAAGTCGCTGGGGTAGTAGCTTTGATGTTGCAGGCTAATCCGAATCTGACTCCGGCCCAAATTAAGCAGATTTTGGCAGAGACGGCAAATCGATCGGATATCATATAGCAATCCTTGCAGGAGTCGTAAATTTTTTACCCCACCCCAACCCAGACCGCGAGTTCGGTCCGGGAGTAAGAAGTTCACAAATGATTTAGGATTGCTATAGTTTGAATTAATGGGTAATTGGTAATAGGGTTGAATGTTACCAAATTTTGTAGGGGCGGGTTTTACCAACAATATATAATGACGATTGAAAATCTATATCAACCCGCCCTCACACCACCAACAATCTAGATATACAAAATTTTGTAGGGGCGGGTTTTATAGATGGTTTACTATCCATATTTATGGTGAAACCTACCCCTACAAGTTCCCTTAAAAATTGGCGGCGTAAGTTAATTCAAATTGACGGCCTAGGGTGATACAGCAATAGTTTGGTCGATCGAATACTAAGTTGTAATTCATTTCCCCGTCTATTTTGATTACCGGTTGTTTTAAAGGGATGCCATGAATGTTATATTGGCGACGTTCTAAGGCACTCCAGTCAATGATTTTGATATCGATTTGGTTCTGCAATTCACTGGCTAACAAAAATAGTTCCATCTTGTCTTGAACTTTGCCAGTCAAGGGTATTTTCATTAACACTAACTGGGTAACAAGGGGTTTTTGTTCGTTGGGAAACTTCTGGGTGTGGCAATGTCCAAGTTCTATATCATAAGGTTCTACCTTGAATTTGTCTTTGGAAAGGAGGGAAGATGCGTGCAAATCTTTGAGGCACTTTTCCAGGTGGGGAATCAACCCCAAGTCTGGATCGCACAGGAGTTTGCGAATATTGGAAGTTTCGGTGACTGTCATGTTAGATTTTTGATGTTATTTTTTGATTCTTACTTTTAGCTTAGCGCTAAAGGTATCGGTCTAAAATCTATTTTTTCGTGAGTTTCCAGAGATTAAGCTCGACTGTATCGGTAATGGGCTCTATTTTGTAGTTTTGCTGCTGGATTCCCGATCGCAATACTGAGGATGGCCTGTATAAAAACACGTCACTAAAACCCTTGGGAATTTTAGGTACTTTGGGTTTGGCCAGTACCAATTCCCGATTTTTGTAGCAAGCAGTGTAGCAGCGGGGTGCAATTAGTAGTTTTACTTTTGGTTCGAGCTGATAGCTTAAAGGCATAATATATGCTATGTTGGCATCGCTAACAATTAGGGGATTGGTGGCTTGATTAATCGTCTTAGCTACTTCTATTTCGGTGCGTAGCCAACCACTGCCTTTATTCCACCAACTGTCTGCTTGAGAAATTTTTCCAGCAGATATAATGCCGGCAGCAAACAGTGCAACCATAATGAATTTCCACACATTTTGGTGCTTATAACCATCAAGATTGCCACTAATTTTTATAGAGAGTAGATAAGCAACTGCTAGCTGAATTCCTACATAACATGGCACTAAATATCGCGGATTGGCCGATCGCCTTCCACCTTTGAGTATATCCGGTACTGCTAAAAATAACGCCGTTGTTGCAATTGTTAACAAGATCAATAGCCAAACTCGTTTTGGTGTATGTCGGCACAGGAAAAAAATTGCATATCCAACCAAAGCAAGGATAATTAGACTCACAGGAATTAGTGAGGCTACTTGTGTGGTATTAGCACTGCCATCAATGCCTAGATCGAAAAAGGCGATGGTGACGGAACCAACCCACTTGCTAACTAATTTTAAGATATTTGCTTGTTCAGTCCAGACTGTGGTGCTTTTAATTTGATTGATGTTTTCTGCAACATTGATAGCCGAAGGCATGAAAGCGATAAATGCTACTAAAGCTGCTACATAATAGGAAATAAATGTTTGAATATCGCGCCAGTTGGCAATGATTGCGATGTAGATTGCATGGGCGGAGGCGACGCAGATAAATAACAAGTGGGTGTAAAGTCCGGCTGCTAGGGTGACTGCGTAAATTATCCAGTGGAAAATCAGTGAAATGGGGTTGAGATTTTCCTGTACCCGCGTTGCTCGCAGTAGGGACGCCGTTGATAAAATAGTAGTGACAGTCCACAAACTGTATTGTCTGGCTTCTTGTGCAAACAGAATATGGTAGGGAGAAATGGCAAAAATGGCGATCGCCATCCATGCTACAGTGCTAGAGGCAAATAATTCCCAAGCTAGCCAATAAATCGCGGGAAATACTAGCAAGCTAATCGCCGCAGCTAAACTCCTCATGGCTGTGACAGAACTGCCGAACCATTGCGCCCAATATCGGGCTAGTATGTAATACAGTGGCGGGTGCTGAGAGTCTTCGGTTGCTAAAGAATGTAGGGTGTCAGTTAAATTGTGTTCGGGATTTATCTGTTGATATTTCTGTAAATCTGAGGGCGATGTTATTTGCTGGTAAGAAAAGTTTTTGACCATTTCGGCTTCGGTGTAGCCGGCAACTCTCAGGGAAGTATAGGTTTCATCAATCCAGTAAAATTTGCGATCGATATTTGCGCAACGAAAAAATATGCCGATGACTAATATAACTATAATTAAAAATCGCAGCCCCTTGTGAAGTGGAGGATGCTGAGAAATTATTTCCTCGCCATTTTGCGTAAATTTCATTTTCAATAAACTCCCTTGGGTTTCCTAGATAAATGCTCATTTTTTGACTATTTTTCCTAGAATTATTTCTCGATCTTTACCATAAATTATTTGTATTTTATAGTGATTACTTTCGCTGATTCTTTTTTGTAAATCCTGGGAAATATTGTACAAAAGTATCGGGTCAAAATTTCCAGGAAATTCAATATTTTTAGGTGACATTATTAATAATTTAGCTTGTGGTTCTATTTGGTGACTCATACCTAGTAAATTGCCGATATTCAATACACTATAGCCTGAAAAGTCTGTGATGATTAATGGATTAGAAGCTGAGTTGACTATACGGGCGATCGAGTTATTAAGCAGAGAACCGGATTTATTCCACCAAGTATCTGCTGACAAATAGAGACTAGATGAAATAATTCCCATTGAAAGCATAAAAACTAGAGCAACTCTCCACAATTTTTGTAATTTAACTCTGATTAGAAGTAGAGTAAAAAGAAAAGCAACAGATATCTGCATTCCTAAATAACAGGGAATCATGTAACGAGTGTTTATCGATCGAATCCCTCCTTTAATTAAGTCCGCTGGTAAGAAAACTACTACTGTCATGCAGGTTAATGTAATTACAAATAACCAAATTCGCATATCTGTTTTCCGTAAAAGTAGATAATAAGAATACCCAACCATGATTAAAATCATGAAAATAACTGGCAAAGTAGATATCAAATATGGTCGTGGCAAATTCCAGTAAAATCCCAGGTCAAAAAACTGAGTGCTAATGTTCAGAATCCAATTTTTTATCAATTCTAAAAGCGGTCTTCTCAGGGAGAGCCAAGAAGTTTTATCACTGGCATAGTTGAAGTTTTTTATAAAAACTATAATCCAAGGCGTAAAAATTAGGAGTCCTGTAATTGTCGCTAAAAAATAGCCAATAACTGTCTTGTTAATGCGGAAATTTTCCACAATTAATACATAGATTCCATGTCCTATGGCAACCATGGCAAATAAGAGGTGAGAATAAAATCCCACTGCTAGTGTGGTAGCATAAATGGCCCAACTACTATTAGTTTTTAGGCGCATTGCTCGTAGCAACACTGCGCTGGAAAGTAAAATTAACAAAACAAACAAACTGTAAGGTCGAGCTTCCTGAGCGTAAACTATCTGAAAAGGTGATACAGCTAGGATGGCAACTGCTAACCAAGCTGTCACAGATGATTCAAATAACTCCAAACATAGCCAGTACATACAAGGTAATGCCAGCCAGCTAAAAACTGCCGACAAACTTCTAGTTACTGCGATGGAATCTCCAAACAGTTGCACCCAAAATCTGACTGCTACAAAATACAGCGGAGCAAGTTGAGCTTCTTCTAGTGCCAATCCTTTTACGGTGTCAAAAACGTTTTTTTCTGGATTGAGATGCTGATATTTTTCGAGGGTTTTTATTTCGTTAATTTTGCCCTCGCCTAACTCTTTAATTAATTCAGTTTCTGTATAACCGGAAACTCGCAGAGAAGTGTAACCTTCGTCTATCCAATAAACTTTCTTTTCGAGATTGGCGAAACGAAAGAATATTCCCAGGACTAATATAACTATAATTAAAAATCGCAGCCCCTTGTGCAGTGGAAGATGCTGAGAAATTAGTCGATCGCCATTTTGCGGAAATTTCATTTTAAATCAACTCCTATAAAAAGAATACTCCCTAGCCGACGCTATAAGTAGATGTTCCCCTTAAGTCCCAGACACATAAATACTTTCATCAGTTGGTTTATGACCGCTATTAAAGGCGCGGAGGCAGTATTTCCGTATCAGTCCTAGTTCATTTAGAATAACTGCCGATCGCCGATTCTGTCATTGGGTGAAAGGCTACAATGTTCGAGAGATTATGTGCCAACTTCCAAAACCAATCAGAGTGGCGATTAACTACGTCTTCATGTTTGCGGACAAGATTCAATGTTGCAGCCGAAGGGCGCGCCAAAACTAAATATGAAGAAAAAGTCAGGGAAATGCAAACTATAGAGCGCCAAGCCATAGCAGCCTCGCGCAACGGTAATGAAGAAGCAGCCCGCTTAGCAATGTCGAAGGTGATTCAGACAGAACAAATTTTGCCACAGTTAGAAGCGCAAGTAAAACAAGCCGAACAGTACGTCAACGCTTCCAAAGACAAGCTGAATCGAGAGCGGATGAAGCTGGAAGCCTACAAAACCGATATGCAAAATATGAAAGATATGGCCGAAATTAACGAAGCGCTTGGTTCCATCGCCAAAGTCAACAACGACTTGAGTATTGATTCAGCCCGATCGCAATTTGAGCAAGCCAAAAACGCCGTCCAAGGCCGCAATCTGCAACAGCAAGCTTTAGCAGAGCTATCAGAGAACCCCCAAGAAAGACTTCAGGCAGAATTAGAAAAAATGATCATAGACGTTGACACTCTCAGGGCTGAAGCCACTGAGATTCTGCGGACAAAGCAACTTTAGGTAATGCCCAAAGTTTTACTCTCGCTACGGTGGTCAAACACCGTC
>RDXH01000175.1 GCA_004292745.1 Oscillatoriales cyanobacterium
GGGGAATTGGGAATTGGGAATTGGGAATGGGGAATGGGGAATGGGGAATTGGGAATTGGGAATTGGGAATTGGGAATTGGGAATGGGGAATTGGGAATTGGGAATGGGGAATTGGGAATTGGGAATTGGGAATGGGGAATTGGGAATTGGGAATGGGGAATGGGGAATGGGGAATGGGGAATTGGGAATTGGGAATGGGGAATTGGGAATTGGTTGTTGGTTGTTTGTTATATCAAATCCAGTAGCATCGTCCTATATTCATCTCTCTTATCTCCCTCTGCGTTCTCTGCGTTCTCTGTGGTTAAATCATTACGAATCGCACACCGGAAATGATATTATGAGTTATGAGTTATTAGTTATTCGTCCTCACAAATAACTAATAACAACAGTCAACATTCAACATTCAACAATCATTGCAACTGTTCGATTCTTTTAAGGGCATCTTGATAAGCACTTGTTCTCCCACCTTGTTTGTAAAGTTCTGCTGCTTTTTGAAAGTCGGCAATGGCTTGGGGTTTGTGTTTGTTTTCGAGGTGGGCTAGGGCTCGGTTGTAGTAGGCGTCGGCAAAGCCGGGATTGGCTGCGATCGCCAGCGTGTATGCTTGAATAGCGCTTGGACCACGGGTGGGATCGACGCTACCGATGAGAGTGCGGGCATTGCCGATATTGAAGTATATTTCGGGAGTGTAGTTAGACTTAGAAGCAAGCGCTTTGTTGAAATCCGCGATCGCCTCCCAAGCATCTCCTTGATCTAACCGCGAAAGTCCTCGAAAATAATAGCTTTGGGGATCTTGAGGATTAGTGCTCGATACCGAGCCTTGGATGGCGGGGGTATTGTCTAGTCTCAATTCCGATGGTTTCATTCCCGCCAGGGCCAGTTTCGCCATAAAAGTATTGATCGGAACTGCTGCATTAAATCCTGTTTTAATTGGGGCGACTTCACCGGAACTGGTTTGGGCGAAACCAAACTCGCCTTGTCCGTGTAAGCCGATGACTCGACCTTCGGAGTCAAACACTGGCCCGCCACTCATACCACTCCAAGTTACTGCTTGATAACGCAAAGTGTAACCTTCGGGTCGATTTCGCGGGCGGCTGGTAACGAGTCCGGGAGAGAGTTCTGGTTCTCTTTCGGCCCCGAAAAGTCCGCCGGTAGCGGGATAGCCGTAAACGAAGATTTGAGTGCCGATGACGGCTTGATCGGAATCGGCGATCGTTGCTACTGGGTATTCTTCTGGACTTTCAAATTTGACTAAGGCTAAATCGGCTTCAGTTTGGGATGTTTGCAAGCGGGTGACTGAGGTTGCTTGATAGTTTTTGCCAATGGAAGTGCGAACTGTATATTTGACATCGGTTTTTTCTACTACGTGATTGACGGTTAAAACTGTGTAATTTTTGCCGTTTTTGGCAATGATTACGCCGGAACCGTCTCCTAGGGTGCTGTTAACTTGTACTGTTAGTGGGCCGGCAATGTTTGCTACTTCTTGGGGAGTTTTGGCGATCGCTGGTTGGCTGATAATGATTGTTAAGGCTGCGACGCTAGTGCCTGCTAGTATGCTGCTTAAGGTATCAAAACGGGAAAAATTTATATTCATGGCTATTCCTAATTACTATTTGACCAGGGAAATTTTGCCGGAGGGGATGGAATGTTTGTGCTGTGTTGGTTTTAAGTTTTCTTAATTACTTGACGCAAACCCTGTCTAGTTTGTTCTTGTTCTTGATTAATAATTTTAGTCGGTATTTTTCCGATTTTTTTGAGATCGAATACCAAGCGATCGCACTTTAAACCCCAGGATTTATTGACTGTACTTGACTGCCGTGGGCGCGGGGGTCTGAACTGCTTGTTTTCCTTGGTCCTGTGGCGGGAGTAAAATTAGAAACTTGACCTACTGATTGAGCATGGGGCAACTCTTTCCCTGCAATTAAAGCTTCTAAATTAGCTTCCATAATGCTGCGGGGCGCTTCCCCGATCGTTTGAGCAACGGCGCTACCTTTATTGTTTAAATAAACAAAGTGGGGGATGCCATCTACTCGATATTTGGTAATTTCTGGTAGCCATTTGTCATTGTCCACATTCAGCATCACAAAATTTAGCGGTTCGGCATATTTTTGTTTAATTTCGCTCAAATCCTTGGCCATTGCCTGACAGCTACCGCACCAATTAGCATAAAATTCCATGAGTGTGGGCTTGCCATTGGTTAAAGCTGTTTCTATTGGTGCGGAGGCTTTTGCCATTTCGGTGAGACTACTCGATGGCGTTTGGGTGCGTAGTCCCAAAAATATGGATACCGCCAGGGCGATCGCTGCTAACACAACTAATAAGTTTCTGATCCGTGAGGCTGCTGAATTTGTTTCGGAATTTTTGGTTGCCTCGACAGCACTTGAGTTTGGCGAATTGGGACTCATAAAATTGATTGCAATCTTAATTCTAGGTTTTTATTTTAAATAACCGTCTTTGATTATACCATATTTTGAGATAATAAGCTATTTCCCATCAATAATTTGGCTTGCGTCACAGCCTAGGCAAAGTAAGCTAAAACATAAGAGCAGAAAAATTGCTTGTAAATTACCGAGGATTAAAGGCGTGAAAAAACGGGTAACGCTGACGTTTCCGCAACGATCGATCCAAACGCCTGTCACCTATAGACTTGCAAAGGATTTTAATGTGGCAGCCAATATTATCCGGGCCCAGGTGGCTCCGAATCAAGTGGGCAAACTGGTGCTAGAGTTAGCAGGGGACATAGACCAACTAGAAGCGGCGATCGACTGGCTGCGATCGCAAAATATCGGAGTTTCCCTCGCCAGCCGGGAAATACTCATAGATGAAGATGTCTGCGTTCACTGTGGCTTGTGTACGGGAGTTTGCCCCACAGAAGCCTTGACCCTGAACCCAGAAAGCTTTAAACTAACTTTTGTTCGATCGCGCTGTATAGTGTGCGAACAGTGCATCCCTACCTGTCCGGTGCAAGCTATTTCTACTAACCTGTAGGCTGCCTAAACACTAATTATTTATTCTACCAACAAACAACCTCTGACACCTGGAGATTGCCTACCAAAATCCTTCGGAAAAAAATCAACAAATTCTCTCCCCTTTTGCCCGCCATCTTCCTCTCTCCCCCTTCACCGAGCATCCCCAAACTGTTGAGCAAATGAGAAAAAACTCTTGGCCTTCCCTCACTCTACTTTTTATTAGCTATTTTTGTTTGGGCTGGAAATTATCGGAATTTGATGTTCCTCCCCATATTGTTTGGTTTTTAACTGTAGCTGTTAGTTTAATCCTATCGATGGCCTTGTCGTTCCCATTGAGGAACACAAAAACCTTAATTATGCGGTGGTTATCGACAGATGTGGGTGCTTTTATTTCTATTATTGTTGGCTCTTTTTTAGCAGTGATAGTTGTGACTTGGCTGCACCTTTTTACTACTTGTTTAGTCTTGACATCAGCCGGAGCTTTGGCAAGACTGGATATTCAAATATCGGGATTCAAGAGATGGCGGTCTTTTTTGATGTTAGCTACTATTTCTCTGACTGGTTTGGGTTTGGGAGGAACCCTAGAGTTTTTATTAAACACTGGCAGACTGGTATTGTTTTAGTTTAGCCCAGGGCACGGGAAGAAGGAAAAAGCAAGGAAGACTATTGATACATTCAGGTTTTGGGCTATCTGTATATTACGTTATATTACGTTTAATTAAGTGGATGTAGTTGTAACTAACAACGGATTGCTTTCGGCTTGGGATTTGCTGCAATAAAAAAGCAGCTTGAAGGAGCTGCTAGTCAGAATTGCATGAGGTATTGTTCTCAGAATAAGGGAGCTTAAATTCGATCGATGCTGGGTTACATTTTTTGATACAAGAGATTTTCTCAGTGCATGGACGATTATAAAATCGTCACATAGGCAAATAGGGTTGAGCATAAATTTCCCGACAATTAAAGAAGCGTTTAACTGTCCTTGCGCCCTACAGCCCGATCGGGGTGTGGGGCCATTTTATTTTTTGGCACAACTCAATGATTCTTGACAGACATCCCTGTCGCCTTTGTATCTAGCTCTTCCATAGAGGGCGCTAACACCGTGTAAATTAATTAATATCATTTCCGATTTTTGATTTAAGAACTTTTTGGATTTGCTCGATCGCCCTAGCAGCAACAACTTCCGGCGTTTCCGTAATATTAGCGCTGACTCGGACATCTGCTTGAGCATAGAAACGCTCTCGCTGCTTCCACAGAGTTTCCAGCTTGGATTTGATCTCCCCATCCCGCAGTAGGGGGCGAGTGGTGTCTTCCCGGAGCCGATCGCACAATTGATCCACAGGCACATCCAACCAAACCACTATACCGTGGTGGAGATAACTCCAGTTAGTCAATCGCAAAATAGTGCCACCACCAGTAGCAACGACTAAATTAGTATAAGCCGACAATTGGCCGAGAACTTGAGTTTCTAATTCCCGAAACGCTTCCTCTCCTTGATTCGCAAAAATATCTGCGATCGACTCATTAGCAACTTGAGCAATTACTGCATCAGTATCAAAAAAACGGTAGTTTAATTCCCTGGCCAAAATCCGCCCCACGGTTGTTTTCCCCACACCCATCATCCCGACGAGATAGAGGTTCACTCCTCTCAATAAATCCACAATCAAATCCTCCGATATTTTGCTATTTTTTAAGGTTAATCGGCCCGCCACTGGGGCGATCGTCCTCAAACTCATCATCATCCTCATCCAATCCCCAATCATCCTCATCTTCACTATTATTTTTAGCCACTTCTGGGCCACCTGTCTCAGGAATCGCCGCCCCTTGGGGGGGAACAATCACCCGATAGTCCGCATCGTAGACAGACTCAGTTTGTCCCACCCCAGATTTGCTCGGATCGCGATAGCCATAGGAGTAGACAGAGCCTGACCAGGACTGGCTTTTCGGCTCCTGTTTGACTTCATAATCCCTCGGATTTGCCTCTACAACGTCATTTACGACCGATCGCTCGCTGGATTCGTTTTCAAAGCCCCAATCGTCCTCACTGCCTTGAGAGTCAATTTTAGAGCCACCTGACACCCAATCATCCTCATCATCATCGGGTGGAATAGAAGCCGCAGCTTGAGTATAAGTCTTGGCGTTACCAGAGTTTGGGGGCGGCACATCCTGCTGGACAGTGCGAGCATTATAACCAGTGGGTGTACCGTATTCTGTGCGGTATCCAGAAGCAGGCTGAGTTTGGGTATTTCTGGAATTGCGATCGGGGTCAATTTCCGGTTTTCTGGGAGGGGGAGACGCTGCGTAAGGTGTTCTGTTGTCTTCTGTGAAAGTATTGCGGCCATTTTGGCGATCGTTGCGGCCTCGCGGTTGAGATAGGTAATTTGAAAAAGCTAGCAAGCCAGAAATCAACAAAGAAGTGACAACTCCGACTCCGATGCTGAATAAGATCCAGATTGATAGTGGGACTGCGGGCGATCGCATTCCCAGAAAAACCAGCGACACAGGATCAACATTTTGTAGAGCAAAAATAGTCAGCCCCACCACAATTACTAGCAAAAATACAGCACGCATAATAATATTGTTATTTGTCAGTTGGCAGTTGGCAGTTGGCAGTTGGCAGTTGTTATTTGTTATTTGTTATTTGTTATTTGTTATTTGTTATCTGTTATTTGTTATCTGTTTTGTTATTTGTCAACCGTCAACCGTCAACCGTCAACTGTCAACCGTCAACTGTCAACTGTCAACCGTCAACTGTCAACTATCTTCCTTCCAACGTTTGAGAGGAACACAATCAATACCCAACTGGTCTAAAGTACGAGCAACCACAAAATCTACCAAATCTTCAATAGTTTGCGGATTGTGATACCAAGCAGGAATTGCTGGTACAATTCTAGCTCCAGCTTCCGCCAACGTAGTCAAATTCCGCAGGTGAATCAAACTAAAAGGCGTTTCCCTAGGTACGAGTACCAATTTTCGCCCTTCCTTGAGTTGAACATCGGCCGCTCTTTCGAGCAAATCCGAACTCAAGCCAGCCGCCAACTTGCCTAGTGTACTCATGCTACAGGGAATAATGATCATCCCTTGAGTACGAAACGAGCCACTAGCAATATTAGCACCGACATCTTGCCACGGATGGCACCGGAGTTTACCCATTGTCGGGACTCCAGCTTGTTCCCGCCAGAACTCTTCTTGAAGCGTCGGTTCTGCGGGCATTCGGATGTTCTGTTCGCTTTGCCAAACCATGTAGGTAGATTTCGATGCTACCAGTTCCACAGCGCGATCGGCTTCCAAGAGATATTTGAGAGTTCGCACCGCGTAAATCAGTCCCGATGCACCGGTAACTCCTACAATTAGAGGTTGAGCGGGGACTGAAACAGAATTAGTCATGGGCAACGATCCAGCAATAAGCTCATTAATTATACCGCGATCGAATTACCCCAACATTGCCAACTCGATATTACCTATCCACCTCTTCCTTCTTCCTTCTCTTTTCTTCCTTCGCGTCCTTCGCGTCTTCGCGGTTCGTTCAATAATACTAATTCTTCGGGCCAGAAACGAGTAAAGTTACCAATGTCGCCTTAATCATGAATATTTTTTGGCTTAATTTTATCTACAATTAGCCACAAACCATATCCAGCAAGAAGACAGATTATTGGCATAATGGCAAGGCGAAACCTATGGCTGCCAACTATCCCACCTGATACAGTCAGGAAGTAGACAGCGACGCTGACAAGCGTAATCATTGACAGATTATTCAGGAATCTCTTTGATAGTAATGCTGTGGCTGCACCTAAAAGATATACGCCTGATAATAATGACAGGCTTAAATTAGTCCAAAATATGATATAGCTGTATCGATCGAGATTTTGATATGAAGGAGTGAGCGATCGATCGAACCGCCCCACGAATAATGGTACATATCGGTTGGCTGGGGTCTGAACTAAAGTCGCGAACATTCCTTTTAAATGGATTATTGAGTAAGTTAAAGGCTGACTCAAAATCATCTTTTTTCCTTCTTTACCCATGTAACGGTAGATTTGAGCCTGACTCCACTGTCGCTGTTCAGGATGAAGCATAAAATATTTCTCGTGCTTAGTACACCCCAATTGTTCGTGGCTATCTTCAAACTCTATTCTTTTTTGATCGGCGATTAAAGCAGCTCCATTATAGCAATATAGGTTGTAATCTGAAACAGCAGCAAATCCCGAATATCCTGCTTTGACATAGTTTCTGGTTTGCCAAATACCAATACTACCCATCGCCACTACCAAAAAAATACAGGTATGAATAATTAAAATTTTCCTGTCCTGCATATTTTTAAAATTCCAGACTAGGAGGATACCAATTATCAGGAAAGGCAAATAATATCCGATTGGTCTGACATAAATAGATGCTGCTAAAGTCATAGCTGCCAAAGCCAGGTGTTTTCCTGACTTATTCTTGAAGTATTCTAACAGCAGCTTCAAAAACAAAGTTAATAAAGTTGTATGTAAAGTCTCAGACATTAAAAAAGCTGACCTGAGTATTGGCAAGGGTTCAATGGCATATAGTAAAGCACATACAATGGCAATTTCATCTCTTTCAAAGAGGAGCAAAGCAATTTTGTACATCAGATATACAGTCAAACAATCTAGCATTATCTGAATAAAAATTGTCACATTTTCCACATGACCTACTAATAGTCCGGGAATTAGTAGTAAAGGATAGCCAGGAGTGCGAAATAGTTCTGGTTGATTGTCAATGTTTAAAAACTGACCGAATTCTATTAGCTTTTTTGCAGGGATTATGAATGACAATGTATCACCTCTATTAAACATTTCTAAATCTTGGGTAATACTCAAAGCTAAAACAGGCAGTAAAAACCTCATCAATAACGCGACTAACAGCACTCCCCAGATTATAAAACTAAAGCCAGAATCTTTTGTATTTTTCATCTCTTTAATCCTCATTGAAAGCAATAAATACTCTGTTAATACTGCATATTTGATCTGGACTTACGCAGGGGTAGTCAGAAACCGGGTTTTTTACCGAATCTGTGGGTTATAACGAAGTATTGTCGTAAAAAACCCGGTTTCTCAGTCCCAATGCGTCCTGGACTATTTGATGTGAAAATTACCAGCTATATATCTCCTTACTCCTGAATATTTTTTGGCTTGATTTTATCTACAATTAGCCACAAACCATATCCACCCAGCAGACAGATTATTGGCATAATGGCAAGGCGAAACCTATAGCCACCAGCAACCCCACCGGATACAGCAAGGAAGTATGCGGCTATGCTGACAAGCATTATCATTGCCCTATTTTTCAGGAAATTACTGGATAGCAAAGCTGCGGTAACACCTAACAAATATGCTCCTAATATTAATAACAAACTTAAGTCAGCAAAAAAGACTAGAGGCGAAATGTGAAAATTACTAAATATTACTCTCCAGCTTGTTTGACCAGTTAAAAGTTTAGGAATTTGAGAGGAAAGGCTTAGAGCCGGCCTACGTTGCTTAGTGAATCGTTTTAGGTACAGCTTTGCGGGTGTCTCAACCAAGGTTCTAAGAGTTCCTTCTAAATGAACAATTGAGGCATCCCAAGTATGGCTCATAATCATTTTCTTTCCTTCTTTCCCCATGTAGCGGTAAATTCTGCTCTGACTCCATTCTTGCTGTTCGGGATGAAATTTTAAATACCTTGCGGGATTATCACATCCAAGCTGTTCAGCCATCTCTTCAAATGTTATATTTTTTTGTTTAGCAATTACCGATGCCCCGTTATAGCAATATAGATTGTAATCAGAAACAGCCGCAAATCCCGAATATCCAGTTTTTACATAGTTCCTGACTTGCCAAATGCCAACGCTACCCATCGCGACTAGAAAGAAGACGCAAGCATGAATCATCAAAATCTTATTTTTATGAAATTTTGTTAAGCTACCTATCAATAAGATAGCAGAGATTAGGAAAGGTAAATAATACCCTATAGGTCGGACATAAATAGATGCAGCCAAGGTAATTGCTGCACAAAGTAAATTTTTCCACGACCTTTCAGTAAAGTATTTAATCAGTAGATACATGAATAAGGTGATTAAAGCCGTAAACAGAGTTTCAGGCATCAGCAGCGTCAGCCATAGGATAGATACTGGTTCAACTGCGTACAGCAAGGCACAAAAAGTTGCAATTTTGCTTTCACCCCAAATAGCCAATGCAATTTTATATATTAGAAATATCGTAAAGCAGCTCAGGATTATTTGAATGAAGATTGCCACAAGTTCTTGCTGACCTAATAAAATTCCTGGTATTAATAATAGTGGATAGCCAGGAGTGCGGAAAATTTCAGGCTGTACGCTATTTGCAAATTGACCTGACTCTATTAACTTTCTGGCTGTTATCAGGTATGATTCGGTGTCTAGAGTGTACGCTCCTGATGTGTGGTTAATAGCAAGAACCACACTTGTTAATAAGCACCTCAGTAAAAAAGCTATTGTTAGCACTTTCCAGATTGTAAAATTAAAGCCATATATTTTTGTATTTTTCATCTATTTAATTCTCATTGAAAGCAATAAATACTCTGTTAATACTGCATATTTGATCTGGACTTACGCAGGGGTAGTCAGAAACCGGGTTTTTTACCAAATCTGTAGGTTATAACTGAGATATTGCACCATTCTCAATTAGCCTTTTATGAACAGGCAAGATGCCTGTTCCACAAAAGAATTCATCTATTGTGGAACAGGCATCTTGCCTGTTGCTGACGCAAGATGCCTGTTCCACAAAAGAATTCATCTATTGTGGAACAGGCATCTTGCCTGTTGCTGACGCAGCATCAACACTCGCTTCTTCAAAATATTCACTGTCAGAATTTACCTCCCAAAGGTCATGTTTCCCTGGGTTCAATACATTCTGGGCAGCTAAAATCCCCATCAACAAACTGTGGTCTTGGTTGTTATACTTAAAAGCACCGTAACGACCCACAACTTGCGCTTGATATAAGTTTGAATTTCTGATAAGATGTATTTGTAATCCCCTGCATAAATTGGGTAAGTACGCGGCAAGCGAACTACAAAACCTCCCGCAACCTTCTCATCGCGAAGCAGCCCAATTTTTCTCAATTCTTGTTCTGCCAAACTCAAAAGTTCAGCTTCCGGCTGCTGCCACATCGGTTCGTCGAAATTGCACCAATATTCGCAGCATAAAGGCGTTTGGTGTTGGTTCGGTAGCATTTCCGGCGACCAATTGGCAAAATTAGTCACCCTCCCGACGCTGACACTGGGCTCATTGATATAAAGCCAGTTGTCAGGGAATAACTGACTACCTTCAACTATTAGATAAACGAGAATTGTGTTGCGAAACTTGAGCGATCGCGCCAATGATAAGATTTGCTTACGGGGGGGGGTGAAATCATTTGTTCTACTAATGTATTCAGTGGCACTGAGGAAATCACTGCACTACAGCCAACCGTTGACTCTACTCCGGTGTGGCGATTTCTCAGAGTGAGTTGAGTGACGCGGCTGTTGTGCTCGTGCACCCGCACTACTTCTGTATTCAGAAGAATTTCCTGATTTTTTTCCAGTAGATATTCGCTGATTTTGTCGTATAATTGCCCTGAGCCTAAACGGGGAAATTGAAATTGATCGATTAGGCTTTTAACTTTGCCATCACTACCAAAAAAAGCGGTGCGAAGTGCTTTTAGCAGGGAAAGTCCTTTAATCCGCTGGGCGGCCCATTCAGCACTAATTTCAGTGCAGGGAATCCCCCAAAGTTTTTCTGTATAAGCTTCAAAAAATATTTCAAATAAACGCTTGCCAAATTTAGCTGTCACCCATTCTGCAAAATTTTTAGGGTGGCGGTTGGGTAACAGTTTTGCGACTAAATAAGAAAAAAAGATGCGGATATTTTCAACTATACCGAGAGCAAATAAGACTTCAAAAGCTTTGAGGGGATAGCTAAAGTATTTGCCGTTATAGTAAATGCGGGTGAGGCGGCTGACTGTGACTTGTTCGGTGCCCAAAACTTCGTTCCAGAGTTTGAGTACGGGCGGAATTTTAGTGTAAAAACGGTGGGGGCCGAGGTCGAGAATAAATCCTTGGTACTTGATGCTTTTAGCGAGTCCGCCAACTTTTGAGTCTCGCTCAACGACGACAACTGTTTGACCTTGCTGTGTGAGGGTGTAAGCGGCAGCTAGACCGGCAGGCCCAGCCCCAAGTATGTATATTGGGGGCACGTTTTGCTGTTGATGAATTTTTTATAACTAACTTTTTAGAATAGCACAGTCTGCCAATAAAATAACCCACCTATACCAATTTTTTATGAGGCTGAATGGAACTTGACTGCTGCCACCAAC